>CAYPJX010000008.1:0-16908 GCA_964411175.1 uncultured Candidatus Saccharibacteria bacterium
GGCGTTGTGCTTCATGCCAACCACACGAAGGAGTGTGCGGATAGCCTTTGCAGTATTACCCGAGCGTCCTATCACTTTGCCCATGTCCTCAGGGTTGAGGTCGAGCATAAGGAGCACGCCCATTTCGTCTACCGTGCGGGTAATCTTAACATCTTCAGGATGCTCAACGAGACCTTTAACGACGAACTCTAAAAATTCCTGATCTTTTTCGGCCATCTCAGTATATTTAGTTATTAATATTGGCGACTACCAATATTCTAGCGTATGCAATTACGCAGCAACGGTGTTATCCCCTTCTGCTGCTGGAGCTGCGGATGCTTCTGCTGGAGCCGGAGTGGCTGCCACTTCTTCAACTTCCTTCTTTGCTACGGTCTTCTTTGGGTTAACGTTTTTCTTCTTAGCGTCGATGATTTTGTTGTTTACGAGAATGTTGTGGACGTTGTCTGAAACAGTGACACCGTTCTTGATGAGAGCCTTGATGCGCTCACCCTGAAGCGAAATGGTGCCGGTGCGAGCGTTGTAGTTACCCAAAATCTCATCTACGTTGCCAGTCTTTGCTGCGCGCTTTTTCTCAACCAAAATAACCCGGAAACTCGGGTCGTTCTTTCGTCCGCGGCGCTGAAGTCGAATGGTAAGCATTGTCTATAAAATACCCGCCAGAGCGGGAAGTAGGGGTACTCTAACAGATTTGATAAATGCAGTCAAATAGGCTAAAAATGCGGGCTATTAGGCCAGGATTTGAGCCTACCCATACAGTGACTTTATCTTTTTATAAAAGTGTGTTACTTTATATACACACATGCCTCCCAAGAAGAAAGCTCGCGGCAACGCCGGGGCTCCGAAAAAGCGCATAACAGGAATGATAAGCATAAACCGCAAAGGCACGGGGTATGTTTCTTGGCCTGTACCTGAGGGCTTCGACGAAAAGAAGTTCGAACAGCGCGATATAGAGATAAAGAAAGAGTACCTCAACGGCGCACTCAATGGCGACGAAGTGGAGGTTGAGGTGCACGGTCTCTTCCCTCGCCCCTCTGGTGCTGTGGTAAGCGTGACACACCGCGCAAAGGAAACCTTTGTAGCAACACTTAAACGCGACGGCCGCCAGATGTTTGCTATACTAGACGACCTGCGCTTTTACCGCCCGATAGAACTTACCGAAGAGCCCGACGCCGAGGAGGGCGAGAAGGTGCTCGTAAAACTAGAGTCGTTCACCGGCAATAGAAACCCTACCGGTGTGGTGCTTGAGAAAATCGGCCGCGCTGGAGAGCATCGTACCGAGATGAACGCGATCATTCTTGAACACGGCTTCTCAACCGAGTTCCCCGCCGACGTCAAAGAAGAGGCGGCACGTATAGAGCGCGACCACGAGCACACTATTGCCCGCGAAGCGCTCACCCGCGTAGACTTCCGCAACAAAACTACGTTCACTATCGACCCGCCAGACGCAAAAGACTTCGACGACGCACTTTCTGTTGAGGACCTGCGCGACGGCACCTACGAGATAGGTGTACACATCGCAGACGCGACCTTCTTCGTGCAACCGGGCACGGCGCTCGACCGCGAGATGCAGCGACGCGGCACGAGTGTATACCTGGTAGACGCAACCATCCCCATGCTCCCGCATGAGCTTAGTGGCAACGTGTGCTCGCTCGTTGAAGGAGAAGACCGCCTCACATTCTCCGCAATATTTCGCATTAACCTGGAGGGCCAGGTGCTCTCACGCCGCTTTGCACGCACGATCATCAACTCAAACAAGCGCTTTACTTATGAAGAGGCACAAAATATTTTAGATTGGAGCTCGAAGCAAAAGCCGGTTGCGGAGCCTGCGACGTCAGAGGCTTTTGCGAAGAGTCTGAGTAGTAAGGGGTCAGCTTCGGGCCACGAATTTATTGCTGAATTGGGAATTCTGCGCCATATCTCCCGCAAGATGCGGGCGCAGCGCATACAAGAAGGTGCGATAGACTTCGGCGACAACGAAGTAAAGTTTAAGCTCGACGAAAACGGTGTGCCGCTCGGCGTGGTGCGTAAAGAGCGTATCGAGACCAATGAGCTCATTGAGGAGTTTATGCTCCTTGCTAACCGCGAGGTAGCGCACCATATCTATAAACTCATAGAAAAGAATTCTCAGTCGGGCGGCATCTTCCTCTATCGTATACACGACACTCCCAAGGAAGATCGCATCGAAGAGCTCGCCACCTTTGTAAAGGCGATGGGCTATGAGTTTGAGAAAAAGAAAAAGCACTACACTGCAAAAGACATTGCGAAGCTTCTTAAAGCTATTGAGGGCAAACCCGAGGAGCACCTCATACGCACCGCAACCTTACGCTCGATGGCAAAAGCGGTGTACTCAACCAAAAACATTGGGCACTTTGGTTTGGCGTTTGAGTTTTATACGCACTTTACCTCACCGATACGCCGCTTCCCCGACATGCTCGTACACCGCATACTCGCTTCCTATATAGAGGGCAACCCGCTCACCAAGCGTGAGTTTGGCCACCTCGAGAAGCTCTGCATCGCCGCAAGTGCGCGCGAGGCCGAGGCCGTCGAGGCCGAGCGCGAGAGTATCCGCTACAAACAGGTGGAGTTTATGATGAAAAAAATCGGCGAAGTGTTTGAGGGCACCATTTCCGGCGTGACCGACTGGGGTATTTACGTTGAGGAAGACGAAACCGCGGCCGAGGGCTTGGTGCGCGTGCGCACGATTGGAAGCGAATATTTTAATTACTCCCAAAAAGAATATGCGCTCATTGGTGAGCGCACTAAAAAGAAGTACGCACTCGGAGACCGAGTGCGTGTAAAGCTTGTTGCCGCAGATTTGGCAGCGCGCACGCTCGACTTCGAGCTTGCAAACTAGCTGCTAGTCGACTGCAATACGGTCTGCGTGCTGCCTGTTGAAGTGCGCAAGCACGACACCGGGGATCATTTTTGACTCATCAGTCTCGTCCTTGCGCATAACAAGCCATGCCGCATTCCACGGCGAGAGCCCTTCGCGCTCTTTGGGACGACGGTGTATCTCACCGCCCTGGCTTCGATACTCATGGGTACCGAAAAGAATGGTATCCTCGTTAGGCATACTGCCCTCCTCTGTGCGATCCAAAAAGAATATACAACAAAAACAGGCCCTTAGCCAGAGCGCTGGTTGGCTACTTTGCCACAGCAAGCGCCTCTTCAAACTTAATCGAGAGTAGTTTCGAGACAGCATCACTTCCAACGGTTACTCCGTAGAGTACTCCTGCGCGGCTCATGGTCTCACGGTTATGGGTGATAAGTATGAGCTGCGACTTCTTCGCTAAGTTCTCTATCATGTCGCCATAGCGGCGCGAGTTTGCTTCGTCGAGTGCCGCGTCGGTCTCGTCGAGTATAAGAAACGGCGGCGGGTTCACCTGGCTCATCGCAAATATAAGCGCAATAGAGGTAAGCGCACGTTCGCCTCCAGAGAGCATGTGCAAGCCTTTTACGCGTTTATGTGGGAGTGCTACGGTAATATCTATACCCTCTTCAACTTCTGTATCATCTTCGTCTTCAAAGTTCTGAGTTTCAGTATCGTCAGAAAGTGATGCACGCTTAAGCTTCTTTTCTGTAAGAAGCGTGAGCGAGGCCGAGCCGCCACCAAACATAAGCTTAAAGAATGTGTCGAACTCTTTGTTTATCTTTTCGATTCCACCAGTAAAACGGATTTCGAGCGTTTGGGTTAACTCTTCAATAAGCTGGTGGAGTTTTTCTGTTGAAAGCGCCAAGTCTCCGAGTTCGCGCAAAAGGAACTCGTCGCGCTCTGTCGTCTCCTTATGTTCTTTAAGTATCTCTTCAGCGTTGCCAGCACCAATTTCCTCAAGGCGGATTTTGAGCCGCTCAAGCTTGCGCCGACGTTCTTCCTGCTTTGTGCGATCTTCTTCAAAAATTTCTGCATCGGAGAGTGGCTCACCGTGGTCGTTATGCACCACATAGGTTTCGTATCGCTGTGCATCGCGCAAAAGAAGCACGCCTGCCTCGCCGAGTTCGGTACGGTAACGTTCCTGTTCGTGAGAAAGCAGTTCTTCCCGTGAACGGAGTGTTGCAAGCATACTTTCGACACCACTGCGCTCGGCCATTGCAGCAAAGAGTTCTCGCTCTGCTTCACGGTTTGCTTCCTTCTCGCCCTCTATCTCACTTTGGAGCTTGTGCATAAGCTGCGCCACACGCTCTTCCTCCTCTGAAGTTTCCTTAAGGCTCTTTTCAAGCTCAATCCGGCGCGCGCGTAACTCTTCAACGGAAGATGAGTCTTCTCTGCCTGATATTTTTTCAACAAGACGCTCAGCGAACGTTTTTGCAGACTCCGCAACAGAGCGTATACGCTCGCGCAAAGTATCTCCTTCAAGCGTCATAAGGCTCATAACCTCGCGCTCAATGTTTTGTGCAAACGAGTGCGCATCCTTGGCAGGAATAGTGCCGACCGCTTCGCGTGCAATATGCTCGCGTGCGGAAAGCTCTCCCTCGATGCGCCCGAGCTTGAGCGTGATGTCGTCGCGTGTATGGCGTAGTTGCCTGCCACGACTTTCAAGGTCCATCAGCTGGTGCGTCTCAAGGTTGGTTTTACCTTTTTGGTTAAGGACGGAGCGCAAATGTTCTATCTTAGTGTTAAGGCGAGAGAGTTCGGCAGTAGGTGATTCTTTTTCATCACGCAACACAGCGGTAGCCAAGCGTAGATAAATACTTTCGCGCTTCAGATACTCAGCGTAGAGTTCTGCTAGGGAGTCGCGCAGTGCTTGCGACTCCTCTATCTTTCTTACTTGTGCACTTAAAAATTTAATATGCGGCGCAAGTTCGCGGCGTAAGCCCTCTACCTCTTTTATATTTTCTGCAGTCTTTTCGAGTTTCCTCTCCGCTTCTTCCCTTTTATACAAAAATGCCGTAAGGCCGAGTGCATCTTCTATCATCTCGCGACGCTCGCGGCTTGAGGCAGTGAGTATGCGGTCTGCCTCACCCTGAGAAATAATATGGTGGCCAGAGGAGCCAATGTTGGCACCCGAGAGAAGCTCTGCGATATCGCGCAGGCGCACCACCGAGCCGTTAAGCAGATATTCGTTACTGCCGTCACGGTTAACGACACGCTCTATATGCACTTCGTCGAAGTCTAAACTGAGACTGCGGTCGGTGTTATCGAAGGTGAGTTTAACCGATGCGCGATTGCCGCGAGGAGTGGTTTGCGAGCCGTTCCATATCATGTCTTCACCGCGCTTGCCGCGCATACTCTTCATCGACTGTTCACCGAGCACAAAGCGAAATGACTCTGCAATATTAGACTTGCCGGAACCGTTGGGGCCCACAATAGAAGTGATCGCGGTTGAAAACTCGAGTGTCGTCTTTTTTGCAAACGACTTAAACCCGAGAAGTTCTATAGACTTCAGGCGCATAGGTGTATTGTAGCAAAGAAATAGGGCTTGATTTAACTACCCTCTCCCTCCTTCAAGTCTCAAACTCTCCTAGACGAACAGTTAGTAGAGACTTACCAACCTTTTGCTTCAAGAGCAGTCCGTGCCGCCTCTTGTTCAGCTTCTTGTTTACTTTTTCCAATACCTTGCGCAATGAGCGCCTCTTTTATGTAGACGCCGACAATAAACTGTTTGTCATGGTCGGGGCCAGTCTCGCGTATGACCGAGTAGTGTGGGGTCACGCCTTCGGCATCCTGTGCCTTTTCTTGGAATGCACTCTTAGCGTCGCGCCAAAGTTTCTTCTTTACTATTTCATCTATCTTAGGGAAAAGATGTTTTTCTATAAACGCTCGCGCAACATCATACCCCTGGTCGAGGTAGAGTGCACCTACGAGCGCTTCAAACGCATTTGCTAGGAGCATTTGGCGTGCACGGCCTTGGTCTTTTGCCTCACCACGCGAAAGCAAAAGATAATCGTTCATATGAAGCTCGCTCGCTATTTGCGCACACGTAACCGCGTTTACCAGTGCTGCGCGGTATGCAGTAAGCTCGCCTTCGTCCTGCTCAGGAAATTTTTCAAACAAAAAATGTGTGGAGATAAGTTCAAGCACCGCATCACCCAAGAACTCAAGGCGCTCGTTGTGGCCTTGCACTTCGTCGCGATGTTCGTTGAGGTATGAGCGGTGAGTAAACGCCTGCCTGAGAAGGTCAGCGTCAGTGAAGGAAACACCGATGCTTTCCTGAAACGTCTGTAAATTGTTCTGCATAGTTACTTCAGTTGTTCTGCTTCTTTGTCAGTTAATAGTTGTAAACCCTTCGTTACGATCGGGAGCATGTCTTCGTAAAAGTTAAGTTCGAGGGCGTCGGACACTTTAAACCAGCGCGCATCATCAAGACCTCCTTTCTGTTCGAGTTTAATCTCCATAAAGGGAGACTCTGCGAGAAAGTAGGTTACATGCTTGCGTTTCTTGCCCGTCTTGGGGTCGCTCGCGACATACTCGTTTTCGCCGATCTTCTCGACAATAGCGATTGTAAGCCCTAACTCTTCTTTTATTTCACGTATAGTTCCTTCTTCTACTGTCTCAGATGCAATTTCCGGTGCATCACCGATCTTTCCTTTACTGAGCGTCCAGTGGCCGAAGATGTCATGTACAAGTGCCAGATAAATATCTTTACCTTGTTTTGCATACACCACGGCGCCACCGAGGTGCTGTACGGGCATTTCTTCGAATGGTACGTCTTTTTTCTTTTTTGAAGTTTCCTCTTTACCGGGCTCACCAAGCTCTTTGTATACGGCACCCAAAACGCCGTTCACAAAGCGGCCAGAGTTTTCGCCGCCATAGCTTTTAGCAAGCTCGATCGCTTCGTTGATAGCCACCTTTGCCGGAACTTTCTCACGGTCAGAGAATAGGAGTTCATACAGGCCGAGCCTGAGTACGTTGCGGTCAACCAGTGCAATGCGCTCCAGCGGCCACTCAGGCGCTGCTTTGCCAATGACCAAGTCTAGGTCGCCCTTGCGGCTTATGATGCCGCGAAGAAGCTCCTGCATAAACGGAGAATCTCCGGCTGCAGGGGCAAACTCTTCGGTATTGCGTTCGAGCGCATCAAGCGCTTCATCATTAGGACATGACCGGAAATCCCACTCGAAGAGCGTTTGCAAAACCACTGATCGTGAAAGGTGCCTATTTGCCATTTCCTAAAAGAACGTCGAGTGAACTTCAAACGAGAATTGGATACACAAGCGAACCGCCCAACAGGTATACCGTTAGTATACCGTATTATTTTTGCACCTCACTCTTGTTTCCAACAGTTGCTTTGCCCTTAGAGCGCTTTTCCAAACGCGCTGCCTTCTTAGCAACAAGGTCAACTGCCACACGGCCATTGTAGCGACCGCACGATGGGCAGGCCCTATGAGACACGCGAGGTGCGCCACACTCGCAGGTAGCGAGCACGCGATCCTTAAGCGCGTGATGCGAACGGCGGTTTGCCGTATGCGCACGGGTATGTCTCATTCGGACGACCATGAACGGCACTATAGCACACCCCTATAAAACGCGCCAGAGGGGCCTGGTGAAGCCATAAAATAGAAATCCCGGTGCGTTTTTAGGCGCATCGGGATTCTGGTTACCCTCACGAAAGGGCGTTACTGGGCTGAGACAGACCCTTGCTGCCCGAAAAGCAGCATGAAGCCTGAGCTTACTACCGCTTCTACAAAACCCGAACACTCTCCATACTTCACGAAGGTAATGCAACCTGCTCGGTCGCAGAAGACCTCACTTGGAGCACTACCTTTTGTGGGTTGAAAGCCCACATTGTGTTTGCACGTTTTGCACAAACATTTTTTACCCGCCAAAGTCCGTTCCCCTTTTCCGTATTAAAACCGACCGCTATTCCAGTCCTGTAGTCTTAGGCTGGGTTGCTGTACCAACAGAGCACCCAATAAAGAACTTTACACCTGTGTCTTACTATGGTCAATCGAGAAATGAACGTCGGTGGATATCGGTCAAACCCCACTTCCCTATCGCTTCATAATGACGCTTGGTACCGTAGCCATTATGTGCTTCAAATGCATACTCAGGGTACTGGAGTGCAAGCCGCTTCATGAGGCGGTCACGGCGCACTTTGGCAGCAACAGAGGCGAGCGATATTACCGGCACCAGTGCATCTCCTTTAATGATGGTCTCCTGTTCATATTCCGGAGGTGCTAAGAGGAGGCCGTCGAGAAACACTTTTACCGAAACAGGGTCATTTGCAAGAAAACGCACACCGCTCCACACACCACGACGCACCGCAACCGTTATACCTTTCGTGTCTATCACTTTGGCACTTGAGAGGCGAACGCAGAAGTCTATCTCGCCCACCTTCTTTCGACCCTCCATTTCTTTATACAGTTCCTCGCGCACATCTTCGCTCAGTTTCTTAGAATCGTTTACTCCGGGAAAGTTCTTTTTAATATCAAAGTTCTCTGGCACCCGTACCACACCTACAGCTACTGGCCCCGCCAAAGGCCCGCGCCCCGCTTCGTCGACACCGAGGATAAATCGCATAGGGTTCAAGTATAGCTTCGAACGACACTTCTACGAAAATCCTTAGCCCCACTTTTTTATAGTCGCCTTGCTCCTTAAAAAAGCGGCACGCCCCCACCTGGATTTTCTCGAAGCACGTTCTTCGCTCTTGCGGAGCGCCCGATGTATACTCAATTTGTATGCCTGCACCGCTGCCACACCTGCATGTCCACAGCCACTATTCGCTCCTCCGGGCGCTCCCTAAAATCAAAGACTTGGTAAAAGCTGCTAAGGAGCAAAGTGCTACTTCCCTGGCATTAACCGACATCGACAACCTTTATGGTGCAATAGAGTTTATGAAGGAGTGCAAAAGTGCCGAGATAAAACCTGTCATCGGTCTCGACGCACGCATTGGCGACACGCTGCGCATACTACTGTGGGCAGAGACGCTCGACGGCTATCGCAACTTACTTAAGATAGTGACCGACTCGCACCTCACCATGCAAGACGGCGTACCGCTCGTAACGCGCGAGATACTTACTAAGCATAAAGACGGTCTTATTGCACACGCCGTCGGCGCGAGCGACGCCGACCACACAGAATTCGAGGCTATTTTTGGAGAGAAAAATTATTTCCCGAAAGTTGCCGCAAAGGAGGTGTACTACCTCAAGCCTCTAGACCGCCGCGCTTGGGAAACTATGCGCGCGATAGAAAACAAAGGTGCACTCGACGTGGGCGACATTGCCGCAGACGACCAAGACTACTATTTACGCTCGCAGGAAGAACTCGCCGATGAGTTTAGCCGGGATAAAACTGCAGTAGAGGCTGCACATGAGATAGCAGCACGTTGCAACGTAGACCTCACGCTCGGTAAGTTCGTCTTCCCTGAATTTAAACTCCCCGAGGGAAAAACTGCCGACCAACTGCTGCGTGAGCTATGTATGCAAGGCTTGAGTGCACGTGGGCTTGAGGGCCGTGCAGATGTACTCGAGCGCCTTAACTACGAGCTTGGGATCATCGAGTTTAAAGGCTACGCAGCATACTTCCTCGTGGTGGAAGACCTGATACGCTTCGCACGCGAAAACAACATTTATACCAACATCCGCGGCTCGGTCGCAGGCTCGATGACCACCTACCTTCTGCAAATCACCAAACTCGACCCGCTCGAATATAAAATCCCCTTCGAACGCTTCCTTAACCCCGACCGTCCTTCTGCACCGGATATCGACATGGACTTCGCCGACGACCGCCGCGACGAAGTTATCGACTATGCGCGAGCAAAATACGGCGACGACCACGTGGCGCAGATAGGTACCTTCGGTACCATGCTCGCGCGCGGCGTGGTACGCGATGTAGCGAGAGCATTGGGCTACCCCTATGGGCTTGGCGACCGCATTGCCAAAGAAGTACCGATGGGCTCCCAAGGCTTCCCTATGACACTCGACCGTGCACTTGAGGAAAACCCAGAACTTAAAAAGATGTATGACGGCGAAGAAGAGGTGAAAGAAATTATAGACCTCGGCAAAACAATTGAAGGCTGCGCGCGCCACGTAGGTGTGCACGCGGCCGGCGTGGTTATCTCACCGAAGAAAATGATAGAGTATGCACCACTCCAGCTCGACCCCAAAGGCGGCAAGATAATCACCCAGTACGACATGTACTCCGTGGGAGAAGACGGTGTGGGCCTCACTAAATTCGACTTTCTCGGTATCCGCAACCTAACCATACTTGCCAACGCAGTAGCACTGGTAAACCGTATGCGCGGAACTTCGCTCGATATAGAAACAATTCCCCTCGACGACAAAAAAACGTACGCAATGCTCACGCACGGCGACACCGAAGCAACCTTTCAGCTCAACGGCGCTGGCATGACACGCTTCCTCAAGGAACTTCGCCCTACATCTATCCACGACATCAACGCAATGGTGGCGCTCTACCGCCCAGGCCCGATGCAGTTCATTCCGCAGTACATCGAGCGCAAACATCAGCCGCACCTTATCTCCTACTTCGACCCGGCGATGGAGCCGATACTCAAACAAACGTACGGCATCTTGGTGTACCAAGACGACCTTCTTATCATGGCCAACCAGCTCGCAGGATACTCCTGGGGTGAGGTGGACAAGTTCCGTAAGGCCGTCGGTAAAAAAATCCCCGAGGAGATGGCGAAGCAGAAGGAGAAATTTATCCAAGGGTGTGTCGACCACTCAAAGTGGCCACGCGCAAAAGCGGAGCGTGTATGGGCATGGATAGAACCATTCGCTGCGTACGGCTTTAACAAAGCACACTCGGCTTCCTACGGCCGTGTGTCCTACCAGACCGCCTACATGAAGGCAAACTTCCCGGTTGAGTACATGACCGCGGTTCTCACTGCTGAAGCGGGCGATGTTGATACGGTGTCTATTATGGTTGCGGAGTGTAAGCGCATGAAGATAGCCGTGCTGCCACCGGATGTGAACGAAAGTTTTGGCGACTTTACCGTGGTAAAAAACGAAGCAGGCATGCCGCATGCAATACGCTTCGGCCTCTACTCCATCAAAAACTTCGGTACTGGCGTTGCAGACTCCATAATTGCGGAACGCAAAAGTGGTGGCACATTCACTTCGCTCGGCAACTTCCTCTCGCGGGTCAAAGACCAAGCGTTTAACAAAAAAGGTCTTGAGTCGCTCATTAAGTGCGGAGCGCTCGACTCCTTTGGCGAGCGCGGCGCGATGCTTGCATCGATAGAACTTTTGCTTGAGTTCCACCGCGAGACAACGAAAGAGCAGCTCGCGGACTCCCTTTTCGGCGGCGCCGAAATTTCACAGGAAATAAAAATCGCCGAGACAGCGGAAGCACCCATGATGGAGAAGCTTGCATGGGAAAAAGAATTGCTCGGCCTCTACGTCTCGGGGCACCCGCTTGACCGCTATCGCGAACAGCTCGACAAACGCCCTATGACCATAAACCAAATGAAACAGCGCATTCCCCCTGGCACTGAGAACGTAGTGGTAGCTGGCATGCTTGAAAGTATTCGCCCTGTCATTACTCAAAAGGGCGACCAGATGGCGTTTATAAAAATCGCCGACTACGATGGCGTGATAGAAGCGGTTGTCTTCCCTAAGAGTTTTGTTGAGTACAAAAAGATACTCGTGCCCGAGACCGTGATAGCACTCAAAGGTAAGCTAAGTCAACGCAACGGCGAACTCTCGATGGTTGCCGACAAACTCAAGGTGCTCTAGTATTACTTTTATATGGAGGACAGAGACCACAAAAAGATAGGGCCCGAACTCGAGCTCTTTTATATCGACCAGACCATAGGCAAAGGCTTGCCGATGTTCTTGCCTAAGGGTGCGATAGTCAAACGCGAGCTTGAGAAGTTTGTTATTGAGGAAGAGACCAAGCGCGGCTACCTCCACGTCTCAACGCCAGACCTAGCACGCCTCGAGCTCTATAAAAAGAGCGGTCACTACCCACACTACAAAGACTCCATGTACGCGCCTATCGTCATCGACGAAGACGAGTTTATGCTGCGCCCGATGACCTGCCCGCACCACTTCCAGATGTTCCTCTCGCGCCCGCACAGCTACCGCGAGAGCCCGATGCGCATCGCAGAGCTGGCACAGCTCTACCGCTACGAGCAGTCGGGCGAGCTCATGGGGCTGCAGCGTGTGCGCACCTTCTGCCTTGCAGACGCACACATCATTTGCTCCTCTGAGGAGCAAGCCGCCGAGGAAATAGGCGAAGCACTCAACCTTATCGAGCATATGGCGGCTGTGTTTGGCCTGAAGCTCGGAGAGAACTACCGCTACCGCCTCTCACTTGGCGACCGCACCAACACCGAGAAATACTATAAGAACGACGCCGCATGGGAGAAAGGAGAAGAACTCCTGCGCAACCTCATGCAAAAGCGCGGTTGCGACTTTGAGGAAGCGAAAGACGAAGCAGCCTTCTATGGGCCAAAGATCGACATCCAAATGAAGAACGTAAACGGCAAAGAAGACACCGCCTTCACGGTGCAGTACGACTTCTGCATGCCAGACCGCTTCGACCTCTCCTACGTTGGACCAGACGGTACGCCAAAGCGCGCATTTGTAGTGCATCGCTCTTCAATTGGTGCTATCGAGCGTACGCTCGCCTTCCTTATAGAGAAATTCGGCGGCGCCTTCCCCACCTGGCTCTCGCCGGTGCAGGCACGCGTGCTCCCTATCAGCGACACACATCACGCCTTTGCAAATGAGGTAGTGGCAACACTTAAGGAGGCTGGCATTCGTGCCGACCTCGACGACTCTTCAGAGTCGCTCGGTAAGAAAATCCGCGAAGCAAAAACACAGAAAGTTCCCTACACGCTTGTTATCGGCGACGCCGAGGTAGCAGCCAAGACCGCTTCACTTGAGTCACGCGACAATGGGAAAATAGGCGCGCTGGCAATTGAGGATATCGCTGCGAAGCTTGCGAAAGAAATTAAAGATCGCTCCTAGTGCGCGTAAGAAAACTTTAAAGGAAAATGTTCTGGCCCGAGAGCATCCGATGCGATACGGGAGATCCGAGGAACTTTTCCTTTAAAGTTTTCTGGAGTATAGAGGACTTACATACAAAGCAAAACAAAAACTCCCCGATGGGGAGTTTTTGTTGAACGTTGTTTTGGTTTACCCCGAGTGTATCGAGGGGAGCTCACATCCGCTTCTTTGCAAGTATTAGTTGCGAGCGCGGTTTATCTGTGCGGTGATGAACGCGTCGGTTGCATCTACCTCATGCTTCGCATGAGCGATGTGTGAGGTGTGTGCTGCCGGAGCTGCATGTGCAGGAGCATGGTCCCCACCTGCCGCACCAAAGAGTACCGACTTAAGAGAGCGATAGACGCTGTTCTGGACCTTCTTAACCACGATAAGGTATGCAGCTATTGCGCACCAGATCGCGATGAAGCCCCAGTACACCACCGTACCAACCGGACCGAGCTCAAGACCAGTGTACGGAACTG
This sequence comes from uncultured Candidatus Saccharibacteria bacterium, assembly GCA_964411175.1. Taxonomy (GTDB): domain Bacteria; phylum Patescibacteriota; class Minisyncoccia; order Phycocordibacterales; family SBAW01; genus GWA1-54-10. The sequence continues at coordinate 13,371 of CAYPJX010000008.1, forward strand.
CAGAGAGCGTTACGTACGGAGTGTTCGGGGTAACTGGCGGAACATAGCTGTTCACATATACGGTTGCTGAGCACGTTACCTGCTGGCCATTATAGCCGTAGAAGGTACCGGTGTAGGTCGTGGTCTGCGTTGGGTATACCGTGCGAGAGCCAGTAGGACCTACGTTGCCAAAGCCGTTGTTAATGAAACCAGTTGATGCGCTGTTTGAATTCCACGAGAGCGTTACTGCTGAGTTCGGATTCCAATAGCCATTGTTGTAACCCTGGCCATAATTGCTGATAGAGATGGTGCATGAGAGGTTCTGCTGTGGAGGTACACAGTTAGGGTACGTACCAGTGTAACCTGATGGGCAGTACTGTACCGGAACACAGTTCGGGTAGGTGCCAGTGTAACCAGCTGGGCACTGTATCGTGTTAACCACTACGTTGGTTGAGCAGGTTACCTGCTGGCCATTCTGGCCGTAGAAGGTACCGGTGTAAGTAGTGTTCTGAGTCGGATATACAACGTATGAACCCGAAGTATTAACGCTACCTATACCACTGATGCTGCCGTTGTTTGCGTTAGTGGTGTTCCAGTTGATAGTCACTGCCTGACCAGGAGTAACCGAAGAAGGGGTTGAGGTAATGGTGCAGGTAGGAGCTGGGGTCTGCTGGGTAACAAACACCTGCGCTGAGCAGTATGCAGTGCCGCCGCTACCCTTAAAGGTACCTGAGAAGGTGGTCGACTCGGTTACTACAAAGGTGCGTGAGCCAGAAGTACCTACGCTACCAAAGTGAGTGATAGAGCGTGAAGTGTTTGCGTTGCTTGAGTTCCAAGACACGGTAACGGTCTCACCTGCTACAACGGAACCCTTGTTTACCGTCACTGAGCACGACGGGGTGTACACCACATGAGTATTGGTGGCACCGCCAGAGCTCGTGGTGGTGTATGAAGTGGTGTAGGTAGTTGCGGGGTAGCTATAAGTTGCGTATACAGCGGTACTTCCGTTGCTTGAGCCGCTCGAAGTGCAGCAACCGCTGTTGTAGTTACCACCATCGTTTGAGTTAGAGGTGTTGCTTGCCGAAGGATAGGTATAAGTCGAGTACACAGCAGTACTACCCGCCGCAAACACCTGAGATGCAGTACCGAAAAAGGCTACTGCTACAAGCATCGCTGCAATAAAACCGATCAAATTCTTCGTACTGTTCATAATGTGTTGCATATTCCTGGATAATAACCCCTTATTTAATAACTTATATATTATACTCTTTTTTTAGTAAAAGTCAAGTATTTGGATGAAAGTAATATGGGCCGCAGGATTAAACCTGCGGCCCACGTAAAAGCTGATTCTTAGCAGCCCTGGCCCAGCGAGCAGACATCGATAGAGCCGGTATCCCGGAGTTTGGTGAGTGACGGTATCCCTCTTGTGGCATGTTCGCCCTTGGGACCTTTGTCGGTGCACACCAACATCCAGACCGCACCTTCGAGTCGCCATTTGCCGAAGCAGTATCTGCTGCGAGTCGGATGCCAACGGGCCTTCTCGAAGAGAACGCCACTTCCTACATGCGAATCCCCCACAGGAGGTTTTGCATACAGGACGATTTTCACCACGCCGGCCACCCTCTGGGTAAACCACACGCAGACCATGTCGTCGACAGGTGCGGTTGCCGGTGTGATGGATCCGATAATGTCGACGCAGGCAGTCCCCTCTTCACACGACTGACCAGCTTGTACAGCTGAACCAGACGAGAGAACGAGGGAGAAAATAAGAGTCAACGTGATAAAGAACTTGTGCATCTCGTTCTCCTTTGTTTGAGTGATGCATTGCTCTCTCATGAGAGCCTGACTGATCACCAATGAAAATTTGATGAGCACTCAGGCTAAAGTGAGAAAAAATTGGATGCAGGTGGTTGTTAGACCACCTGCATTCCAGTGGCACGATTCAGTCGCAGCGATAGGTCGTCTGTCCCTTGATCCCAGTCTTGGGATCAGTGGTAGCGATCTGATACTCGTAGCCCGAGGGCTTGCCGTCGCAGTGCGGATCCTGCTGGATCCGAACCTGAATAGGCTTGCCCGTCGCCGTGTCGATCTGCGTGGCGAGTTCTGCGGGGTCGCTGATCACGTAGACACAGCCGACACCTTCGATATAGCGGCTGTTCGGGAGCGTGCAGTGGTGACCGCTCGCTGCCGTCGCCGCCAGCGAAATCGTTGGTGTCGCAACGAGAGTCGAAAGTGCGAGAATCGCGGTAACAAAGAACTTGTGCATCGGTAACTCCTTGGGTTTGGATGCGTCGCTCTCTCGTGAGAGCTTGGCTATACACCTTATCTTCACGATGCACACCCAAGCAAAAACGAGAAAATTGGAAGCGGATGGTGGTTAAACCACCCGCTTCACCTATTCGCCAGGAACCGGAAACAAACATCCGACACCGTCTACGTAGATCGACCCAGGCAATGTACACTCATGAGTGTTTATTGCTGGAGGGCTAGCCGGAGGAAGTAGTTTCAACACCTGCTCCTTGTAGACAAGGAACAGAATGAAGAGCATTACCGCCACGACGAGCCCGATGAAGAGCGCCGAGAAGAGTGCCGCGAGCGCGCTTAGTGCGTTCCCGAGGAATCCTCGTCGTCCAGGATCTTGTCGATGTCGGCGATGAGGGTCGCCGCCGCTCCCGTCGGGAGCAAAGGGCGCTCGCCCAACTTCTTGACCTCCTCACCGAGCCTCTTGAGCTCGGCATCGTGGTCGTCGACGCGCTTGGCCTGCTTGCCGAGCTGGCTCTTGAAGCCCTTGGCAAAGTGCGCCATGGCTTCGCGGATGACGGCGAAGATGTCCTCGCCGCCCTTGCCTCCGTCGACAGGCGCTGCAACTGCTGCAGCGCCCGAGTTGCCGTGATTGTCCGTATGATCGGTCATTTGACCTCTCCTTTCTTTGTTGAAGAACTATACTCCTGTCTCCTATTACAGAGACATACCTGCCAGCCTCTCCTTAGTTGGAGGCGAGCGGATATGCCCCTACAAACTTTGCCGTCACTACGAAGCGGTCAGACTTCTTAGCGAAGGTGTCGCAGGTAATGAGTGTGAGGTACTTGCCGTCCTTGCGGAGTTCTACCACGTCTGAATCTGCATTCGCAATGGTTACCTTCTCTACGCTATAGCGGTACTCGGTCGTTGCTGAGTAGACGCTTACCGTCTCACCCGCGCGGAGGTTCTGGATACCCTTAAATGCCTTGTACGCCTGGTTGTGTATCACGGGGAGGTACGAGCTGTGGCCAAAGAGGAGCACCGTGCCCTTCTCGTTGAGCCTAGCTGAGGTTGGGTAGCGAACCGCACCAGAAAGGAGCGCTTCATCGAGTACCGCAACGCTGGTCTGCGTCGGATTCTTAATGGTCACATCCATGCTGATGTCAGATGCTACTACACGTACCGGATACTCAGCAGTTGCGGGAGCAACCTGCTTCTGTGTCTTTACCGGCTGTGAAGCATTTGCTACCGGGGTGTTTTGTGAAGGTTCAGGAAGTGCATCTACCACACCAAGGAACGTCGTGATCATAAAAAAGAA
>CAYPJX010000009.1:0-16131 GCA_964411175.1 uncultured Candidatus Saccharibacteria bacterium
GGCTCGAGAGAGAAACAGTGTTACCACTGGTCTGACCGGTCGGGTTGGTCCAGTTCGACGGAGTTACCGTGACCTGAACAGTTGAGTTGTTAGCAGTGTTCGACGGGATCTTGCCCTTTACAGTGTAGACAGCACGTCCAACTGGGAAGGTAACCGTGTCGCCGAAGACAATTGATGAGCCTGAAGAGCTCTGGTCAACTGGGCCTGCTACCACCGCACCGTTGCTGTCAACGATAGTAACGTTGGTGATCGGACCTGAAGTGAAGCCAGAAGAAGTAGCTACAGTGAGGGTCATACCCTGTACTGATACTGCCTCGCCCTTGAAGTCAGTTACGAAACCGCCGAGAGGCTGGTTAGGAACGTTAACCGCAATGTTCTGAGCTGCAACTTCGTTAGCCTTGCTGATCGAGGTTGCGGTACCACCGTTGATAGTAGTGGTGTAACCGTTGAACCACGGAGTCCACGTACCAGACGGAGCTACACCGTAGCCATAGAGCTGGCCAACAAAGTAGACATCGGTAACCTTATCGATATCGAACTTAACAGTGCGTGAAGCAGCGTTAGAGCCGGTGATATCGCCCTGTACGTATACATCTACCGAGTTGCCCTTAGTGATCGTAAGACCGCCAGGGATAGAAACGGTGTAGTACTTGCCAGTTGAGTCCATAGCAACCGGGTATGACGTACCGTTTACGTAGGTCATGAGGTTGCTGACGTCCGAAGCACTTGCGGTGCCAGTCTGGCGCCAGCGGATGCTGTAGAGCTTGATGTCCTCAGCTGAACCCGCGGTGAAGCGGATACCGGAGAAGCGAACTGCAGTGTCACCAATGTTCTTAGTAACGTTAGTGCCTGGGTCGTACGAAGAGGTCGTGGTCGAAACGCTACCAAGAGTCAAAGTGCTGTTGATAGTGTGTGACGCGCCCATGATCGGAAGAGAACCAGAAACTGCTGCAGTAGAACCTACAGCAACAACCTTGAGAGCTACGATCTGACCTGCGTATGCAGATACAGATGAGCCGATGTTACCAGCGACCGTAAGGGTCTTGGTCTCGCCAGGGTTGATGGTGAAGTTATCACCGAGAACTGCCTGGTGGTTGCTGTTGAGGGTCTTAGCAATACCAATCTGAAGATTATTCGTGGTGTCGATAAGAACGATACCAGCGAAGTTTGAGTCAACACCGAGGCCAGTGCGCTCAACGGTGATGCCGTTAACGGTCTGCACTACGCCAGAGTTGTTGGTGATAGTGAGAGTCGTGAACGGAACGCGGGTCGCAGCCTGAGGTGCGAGCGCGTTAGCCGGCTGTGCGCCTGCGCTAACCGTGATGCCAGGACCAGACGGTACTGAAGGATTAGTAGAAGTGCTACCACAAACAGAAGCGATAGCTGCGCGGGTCTTAGCACCTACGTAGCCAGCTGCTGGGGTAACGCTCCACTTGGTCTGAAGCTTGATAACTGCAGCCTTGGTTGCTGGACCGAAGGTTGAGGTCTCATTACCAGCTGAACCTGCGCCAGATGCTGCAACCATAGTTGCTGCGTCTGAGTTGAGGAACTTCTGGAGAGCCATAACATCAGCACCAGTCGAACCCTGCTGAAGGTCGCGGGTGAGAGCCGGGCAAGCTGCACCGGTAGACGGAGTCGACGGAGTTGAAGGAGTCGACGGCGTACCGCCAGTGAGCGAAGCCTGCACATTAGCGATCGTAGCTGAATCAGCACCGAAGGACTGAAGGAGCGAAATGATCGAACTTACCTGTGCAGAGGTAAGCGCTGCTGCGCGAGCTGGGGTAGCGGTTGCAAACACACCTGCGATGAGGGCGAAAGCAACTGCAATACCTGCAGCTATTGCAGAGAGCTTAGAAAAACTCTGAGTAATAGTCATACGATAATAATTTCGAACGAATTAATAATTACTTGTAATCACGAATAAATAGAACTCGCACATATCTACCTATTTGTTTTCCCTCTTCCTGCGCTACCAGCACTACAGCCCTATTAAAGGAGTGCAGTGCCGGTAGCGGGAATCGCGAAAATTTTGGTAGCAAGAATGTTGGTGGATTGTCTCTCTTTAACTAACCGTGTCGGGACGAGGTAATGCGGAAATGTCTACAAATTTAGACGCCCTAAGCAGTATTTGCTTACAGCGATTTTTTTGGTCCGTTTTGCTATTCAATTGTCAACGAACATTTACTCTTGGAGCCCTTACTCCAAATGTACCCTGTGGCTGCTATGAGCAGTCACTGTCATACATTATAGAGGATGTAAGGACGCTTAAAAAAACTCATGTGGATAAACAGGCAAAACAGAAACGGGAGGTAACCCCAAGAGGGGCTCCTATCCTGTTTTCCACATATATTGAACATATACCAAAGGGTATGGAGCGTCAATTGAAAAAACACTCCATATAAATGGAGTGTTTTTTGTCAATTTTGAGGTGGTTTGTAGAGGCTCCAGCGCCGCTCCCCCTCTCTTTTTATCTGGCCCGAGGCTATAAGGGTGGTTAACTCGCGTTGGACCGTCTTTTCGCTACATTCTGGTACTACTGCACATATGTCTTTTATCGAAACACCGTTATTTTGCAACACAAAATTGAGTATGGTCGTTCTGCGGTCGCTCTGAGGGGTTACCACGCCTTCTCCCGAAGTTCCAAGCGCTTGTAGCTTCCTGGTGACCGATTTAGGGGTAGTGTGAGGCTCCGACTCCGGTATATGAGCAAGCGGGAGCGCCTCAGGAGCCCTTGGGCGAGTCAGAAAATCGGGCACTGAGAAGTCTTGCGGAGAGACAAAAGGAGAAAGCTGGTTCCGGGAAGCAAGCTTTTGGGCTACTAGCTCATATTCTTGGGCTATATAGGAGGCAGTATCACGAGCTACAAGACCCCTTGTGCCACTAAGCCGTATAGCAGATATAAGGGAAAAAATGTCGGCAAGGACCAGCTCTATACTCACCTCCCCTGCCGCAAAGTGGGCGACCATATGGGGCACCCGGGAAGACTGGTCTACCAACTCAAGTAAAAAATCCCTGTCTTCAGGGACGACTTTTTCGCTCAAAAGGGCAAGCACATGGGCTATACGTTCAGACTTTAAAAAGGAGAAGTACCAGTCTTGATGTCCTTTAAAAAGGATTGATTCTAAAGCCCATTCGTGAAAAGTCTTTTTATTATCGGACATGTCCTTGTCTTATATTTGTCTCTTACTGTCCTTGATAAAAATAAAAGTCAGTAAAAGTCGCCTTGTCTCTTATCCTACCTGTGCATTCACGCCGATGCAAACTTTCCGTAAAAGCCCATCAACAAAGGCTATTTGGTGGTATTATGTTTCCCATGGCGCGAAAGAAAAAGAAAGGAAGGAAATTTACCGCACCCGAGATAAGTATCCCCGACCACACCAAACAGAGTGTAGCGATTGTGAGCCTTATACTAGTGGGTAGCATCTTGGCTCTAGCAGGGTTTAACGTGGCTGGCCCTAAAGGCTCGGCTATATATGAACTCTTTCATAACCTACTTGGGTTTGGGTATTTCCTTTTGCCCACGCTCTGCTTCCTGCTTGCAGCAAATGCTATGCGGAGGGAGTCGGCAGGGTTTACGTTCCTCAAGGTGTTTGTTGGCACTCTCTTTGTTATTGCAGGGCTGGGGTTTATAGCGCTGGTGAGCCCTGAGAACGGCGGTTTGGTAGGCCAGAGCATCGCGAGCCCCTTGGTAGGCTTTTTTGATATCTACGCTTCCCTTCTTATACTTGGCGGCTTCCTCCTCATAAGCCTCATGGTGCTTATTGAAGGAGGTATTTCTCCGGAGACGTTTGCACAAATAGGGCGCATACTTTCCTTCCCGTTCCGCAAGCTCTTCAATAAGGAGGGTGTCGGCATAGGGAAAGAGCCCTTGGTCACCGGCATTGATGACAGAGAAGATGAGGACTCCGATGAGTACGAGGAGGAGAATGAAGGGGGTGAAGAGGATGAAGAGCCTGTGGAAGCCCCCCGCCCTCGCCCTGCTGTAGCAGCCCAGGCTCCAGTGCCGCAGGTAGATGCTCGCAAAGCAAACGCTGCGCGTTTGGCGCAGCTCTTAGGGGAATACAAAGCTCCCCCTCTCTCTATACTTGAGCGCGACAAGGGTCGCCCTGGCGTAGGCGACATTAAAGGAAATGCCAACATTATTAAACGCACGTTGGCCAACTTTGGCATCGTGGTGGAGCTCGACGAGATATCTATTGGCCCGTCGGTCACTCGGTATGCTATTAAGCCAGCAGAGGGTGTGAAGCTCCAAAAAATAGTGAGCCTCCAGACCAACCTTGAGCTCGCGTTAGCTGCGCACCCGGTACGCATTGAAGCGCCCATCCCTGGCAAGTCGCTCGTGGGCATTGAGGTGCCTAACTCTTCGAAAGTGACGGTTGGTTTAGCAAACCTGCTTGAGGCTCCAGAATTTAGAGACTCTCCCAAGCCGCTTTTGGTGGCGCTCGGTCGTGACATTGCCGGAGCGTCTAACTTTGCCAATGTCGCTAAAATGCCGCATGGGCTCATTGCGGGTGCGACCGGCTCAGGCAAGTCGGTGACCATACACGCAATAATAAACTCACTTCTCTTTAGGCTCGGTCCCTCACAACTTAGGTTCCTTATGATCGACCCGAAGCGCGTGGAACTGACACTCTACAACCCTATTCCACACCTCCTCTCCCCGGTTATCACCGACCCCAAGAAGGCTATTATGGCTTTGCGGTGGGCATGCAAAGAAATGGATAGGCGCTACACCTTACTCGAGGAGAACCGCGTGCGCGACATAGACTCATACCACCAAAACGTACTAGCACCTAAGCTCGAGGAGCTGCGCCAAAAGGGTGAGCCAGATGAGGGTGAGAAGGTTCCTGAGGCGATGCCCTACATAGTGATAGTGATAGACGAGCTCGCCGATATTATGCAGACATACCCCAGAGAGCTCGAGGCGGCTATTGTGCGCCTGGCTCAAATGAGCCGCGCAGTGGGTATACACCTCCTACTCTCAACTCAGCGCCCTTCGGTTAATGTTATTACCGGCCTCATTAAGGCAAACGTGCCAGCACGTGTAGCGCTCCAGGTTGCAAGCCAGATAGACTCACGCACTATTCTCGACCAGGGCGGAGCCGAGAAACTCCTTGGTGCGGGCGACATGCTCTACCTCGGAGAGTCCGGTAAGCCCGTGCGCCTCCAAAGCGCATTCATCAGTGAGACCGAGGTTAAGAAGGTGGTGGACTTTATCGCTAAAAACAATGAGGCAGAGATACCGGTTGACCTTCTTGCCCCTGCTCCAGGCCAGGCAGGCTCGGGCTCTGGGCCAGTAGGTTCGTTTGACGGCAACCTTGAAGATGGCGAGGGAGAAGACGACATGTACGAGGCAGCACGCCAAGCAGTTATTGAAAGCGGCAAAGCATCTACCTCTTTCCTGCAACGCAGGCTCGGCCTCGGCTACTCACGTGCGGCACGCATTATGGATGCACTTGAGTCTCGTGGCGTTATAGGCCCGGCAAACGGTGCAAAACCACGCGATATTCTCGAAAAAAGCTATGGCGGAGCAGAGGGTGGACAGGAGGGCGATAGCGGCACTAGACTTGAGGAATGAAGCGCATCCTCGTAGTGCTGGTAATACTCCTTATAGCGGGTTACGGCATTTTTGAGGCGCGCAGGCTTATTGAAGGGCCTCACGTGGTCATTACTTCCCCTTTGGGGGGTACCGCCACCTCAAGCCCTACCGTGCTTCTAACTGGTAAGGCGGAAAATATCTCGTTCCTTACCATTAACGACACGCCTGCCTTTACCGATGAGCATGGCATCTTCTCTGTTTTACTGTCCCCGCCGCCGGGATATGCTATATTCACGGTCTCGGCAACAGACCGGTTTGGGAGGAAGGCGTCGGCACAGGTGCGAATTTCGGTGCTTAATTTTTGTCCCGTTCGGCAGGAGTAGGTAAACACTTTATACGTTTAGGATATATCGTATGGCACTATCGAAAAAGGAAAAGAAGCCCGAGAAAGCTCCAGTACGTGCAAGTAAAGATACAGACAGCAAAGACACTTCTGCCATTGAAGCGGCTATCCGCGATATTAAAACGAAATTCGGCGACGAAGCTATTATGAAGCTCGGCGAAACGCCGAAGGTCAACGTAGACGTGGTCCCCTCGGGCTCCATAGGCCTCGACTGGGCACTCGGCATCGGTGGTTACCCACGCGGCCGCATTATAGAAATTTTTGGCCCGGAGTCTTCGGGCAAAACGACTCTCACTCTCCACGCTATCGCTGAAGCACAGAAAAAAGGAGGTATTTGCGCGTTTATCGACGCAGAACACGCGCTCGACCCGGAGTACGCAAAGCGCCTCGGTGTTAACATCTCCAACCTGCTCATCTCACAGCCAGACAACGGCGAACAAGCACTTGAAATAGTGGAAAGTTTGGTACGTAGCGGCAAGATAGACATTATTGTTGTTGACTCCGTTGCTGCACTCACTCCGAAAGACGAAATAGAGGGCGACATGGGTTCCTACCAGGTGGGCAAACAGGCGCGCCTCATGAGCCAAGCATTGCGCAAACTCACCGCTATAGTTTCAAAGAGTAAGACTATTGTTATTTTCATCAACCAGATCCGCATGCAGATAGGGGTAATGTTTGGCAACCCCGAAACCACCACCGGCGGCAAGGCGCTCAAGTTCTACACTTCTATACGCCTCGACATCCGCCGTGTGGCGCAAATAAAAAAAGGCGAAGAAGTGGTAGGCGGCCGCCACCGTATCAAGGTGGTTAAAAACAAGGTTGCACCTCCCTTCCGCGTGACGGAGTTTGACCTTATGTATAACGAAGGAATCTCAACCGAAGGCGAGCTTTTGGCGCTCGGCGAGCGTTTAGGCTTGGTACAAAAAAGCGGCAGTTCCTACAGCTTTGGCGAAGAGAAGCTCGGCCGCGGCTACGACGCGTCGCGTACCTACCTCCGCGACAATAAAAAAGTGTCCAACGAACTCCTTAAGCAAATACGCAAAGGTCTTGAAACCTCTGCACTAAGCGGCAAGAGTAGCAGTGCGGGGAGTGGCAGCTCTAGCGAGGTCGAGGAATAGCGAACCTGCAGCAAGGACAGAAACGAGGAGCACCAACTGGACTCCGAGATGCGCGTGACTTACTGCGGTCAGAGCAAATTCTCCCATGCCACGCAAACCGTTTTTCTCTACTGCAATAAAGTTCTCTACCACCTTAGAGACCCATACCAACTTACCTACACCCCATACAGAAAGAAGTAGTGCATAGGCTTTAAGCGCTGTTGCACCCGTGAGCACTCTAACCGCATAAATAACCGCAACTCCGGCCATAACACGCTTTGTTATATTGCTTCTCATATATTAGTAGTAATTGATTTATAAATCCGCTTAAATTCTTGCTTTGCACGATGTACTCGTGTCTTGATGGCGCCAACTGAAACCCCTTCTGCTTTTGCTATCTCCTCTTGCGACTTCCCTTCGAGCATAAAATTGGAGAGTGCTTCTGCGAGCGGTTTCGGCATGCGCATGAGTACCGACGCTACTTCATCCTGAAACTCGCTTTTCTCGAACTGCCTAAGGTCTTTATCCGGCAGAAGCTCCATGATCTCGGGCTCGAGCTCGGCTCGTACCCCAAACTCACGCTTACGCTTTGCGTAGTGAGTGAGTGCAGTGTTTATAAGTATGCGATATCCCCAGGAAGAAAACGTTGCGCCTTCGACCACCTTGAACTTCTTTGCATTCAGATAGATCTTGGTGAAGGCCTCTTGCACAATATCTTCTGCTTCACTCTCTTCATGGACGATAGAGAATGCCTTGCGCATAAACGGCGCCTCGTACTTCTCAACCAATTGGGAGAAAAGCGCGGGGTGACGCACGGACTCAGCAAGGAGCTCCTCGTCGGAGATGGACGCATCCTGACCCTGCTCTAGTGTGAGGTATTCGCTCATGCCTACACTGTATATCATATAAGGTACACCTCCTATAACGCTCCCCCGCAGTAAAGGTTTCGCTGTACACATGGCATACAAAACCCATCCACACATCGGGTATCATTAACGGTACCTAGCGCGCAAAGGCTTTGGTTTATTGGTAGCACTATTTATATGTTCAACTTTCTATTCAATATAGTTACTGCGGTCGTGGTTGCTGCCGCAACGGTTGTTGCTGCAATAGCGATAGCCCCAGCTGCAGGCATTGCGGTTATCGGCACGTATGCAGGTGCAGCAGTACTCTGCCTCGCGAACGCATTTAATATTTGCCCTCCGTCAGGAAGCAATGGGGGTAATACCACCTCTGGTACACCTACCATAACTACCCCTACCCAAAACACAAACTCAAATACCTCTGGAAATAGCAACAGCAATGGAGGAAATGGCGGCACCCAGGCGCCACAAATCTGTACGTCAGCACCAAACGCTGTGTGTGGAATAACCAACCAAGGCACTATCGTAAATGGCGTATGTAATGCTACTACTCCTTTAAACAGCTCTTGCCCGGCCCCAGTTATAGACGCAACGCGAGGCTTCTACCCCGACCCAAATTTTGTGCGTAGTGGTGATACAACCAGTCTCCATTGGAACGCAACAAACGCCACCGGATGTACAATTATCGGCGGCGGCCTTAACTTGGCTAACCTAGGCATACTTGGCTCAACCATAACGGGAGTCATTAACCAAAAGACTGTTTTTACCCTTACCTGTACCAATGGCACAGGAGGCCCCAGCACTTCGGTCAACACAACAGTAAACCTCACTCCTGAGTATAAAAATAACTAATCTAGATAAAATTTTAGTAAAAAATGGCATCTCGACAGATGCCGTTTTTTAGTTACAATGGCAGTCATGCTTGAATACAACGAAATTGTGCCTAAGAAAGTCATTCTTATGGATGGCCAGCCGTACGAAGTGCTGGATTCTCAGGTGTCTCGCAAACAACAGCGCAAGCCGGTTAACCAAACCAAGCTTCGCAATATTTTGACTGGCCGCGTTACGGAGCAGGCATTCCATGTGTCTGAGAAGGCGGAAGAGGCAGAAATAACTACCAAAAGCGTAAAATACCTCTATAGCAACCGCGGCGAGTGGTGGTTTTGCTCGGAGAACAACCCGGCAGATCGTTTTACCCTCTCCGACGAGACGGTAGGCCCAGCAGGACAGTTTCTTAAGCCAAATTCGGTTATAGATGCGATGGTGTTCGACGAGAAGATCATTTCTGTCCGCATCCCTATTAAGGTTGAGCTTAAAGTAAAAGAGGCTCCTCCTGCAGTGCGCGGCAATACTGCGCAGGGCGGCTCAAAGCAAATAACACTTGAGACTGGTGCAGTCATCAACGCTCCCCTTTTCATTAACGAAGGCGATGTTATCCTCGTAAACACCGAGCTCGGTACCTACGTGGAGCGTGTAGGGGCATTCTACTCTGATTAGATAAACAACCACCGCCGGCATATGCCGGCGGTTTTTGTTTCAGCGGTATTAACGAACGATGAACGGGAGTAGCGCCATAAAGCGCGCACGCTTTATTGCCTCAGAGAGGGAGCGCTGACCGCCAGCCGAGAGGCCGGTGCGGCGGCGGGAGAGGATCTTCCCGTGCGGGTTGAGAAACTTCTTAAGAGTCTCTGTGTCCTTGTAGTCGAAGCGCTGGATCTGCGCGCCGAGCAGTTGGGTTTCAGTCTGTGCCATAATAAATACTGTTTTTTAAAATTTAGTTGCTGCTAGAATGGAATGTCGTCTGGGTTAATGTCTTCCTGCGGATAGTCGATTGCGTCGTCTTTTGGTGCTGCCTGTGGCGCTTCTGCGTCACTCTGGCGCCCGCCGTAAGAACTCTCGCCTCCGGCACCACCAGTTGAACGGGGTCCGAACTGGACGCGCTCAGCGATTATCTCGGTGCGGTACTGCTTGCCTTTCTCTGGAGAGTCCCAGCTCCTCGTCTGGATCCTCCCTTCTACGTACACGGCGCTGCCCTTTTTGAGGTACTGCGAGACGGTTTCTGCCTGGCGACCGAACACCACTACGTTGTGATACTCAGTTGCTTCCTGGCGGCTACCGTCCTGCTTTTTAAAGACACGATTAGTCGCAACACTGAACGATGCTACCTGACCACCCGACGGCAGTGCCCGCATCTCTGGGTCGCGGGTGAGGTTGCCGTACAGCATTGCCTTGTTGATGTACATAGTGAGAGTGTAGTTAGGAAACGAGTGCGTCGATGCTCTTCTCAAGGTCCTCTTCGGAAACCTCAACCGCCTTCTCAGGTTCAGAAACTGGCTTCTTGATAGTTTCTCCCTCGAGACGGTCAGAGGTGAACATGACGCGGCGCGGTGCGAGCGTTATGTCCTCGCGAACTGTCTGTACGAGAAGGAAACGGAGGATCTCGCGATTGCCGCGAAGTTTCGTCTCAAGCTCGTTTATATGCTCGCGCTCTATAGCAAACTTAATGAACCCGAAGTATGCCTCATCGAACTTTTCGTGACGGCCTGCTTCAGCACGATCGATCGTGTATGCGAGGCGCACGCGAGCCGGAGCTCCTTCGCTAATAATTTCTGCATCCTTACTAATAAGTGTTGACTTGAGAGTCTCAACCACTTGCGCCGCCTGTGCCTCGTCTGCTTGAGGTACGACATGAAACCCGATCTCGTAGATGGGACGGGTCTCCTGCTGGCTCGCTTGGGATGAGGCTTTCGCCTGCGATGTTTCTGCCATGGCAACACCATATCACACAGTTTTTACATCTGCAAGAGTACAAAAATAATCGAGCGCGGCCTAGGCCGCGCTCTGAAGAATGGGTTGAGGGAGGATGATCCTGATAGGGTCGTTGAGCACGATCCTAGAACCTACGCCGCTCTCAACGGTACAAAGCAAGCCTCTCTTACCTGTAACCTTTTTAGGAAGAAACTTGCTGTATACCGACAACTTTTTGCAAGGCTCGTTCTGACACGTCACCCTGAGGACCACCTGCTCTCCTATATGGACTAAGGAGCCATTTGGGATGTCGGAGAGGTCTCCGAGCCCTGTCGTGGTGATATTTTCGCCCAGGCTACCAGGTTCGAGAAGGTCACTGAGCGACCCTTCGAGCACTTCGTTGAGCTCTACAAGCACTTCATGCGCAAGCAAGCTCACCTGACGGTCGTTTGGCTTCCATACACCCTTCTGACTAAAGCTCGATCTCATCGGGCGGTTGTGATAATCGCCCGACATGCCGTAGCGCTCTACCAGAGCGCAGTATTCGTGAGGGTACTTCGGTACCCCAGGGTCTGCACTGGTTGAGAGTGCGAATACGTGCCCTTGTTGTCTACCCAACGGTATCTCCCTGGCCGCTTTTTGGAACAAACCAAACACGACTCTATCACGAAGAAATTTTTCTTAAAAGCGAGTTATGAACTTCTTGTTATGCTAACGAAAACACGCGGCGTGCATTTTCGAAAATATGCGACTTAACCTCCTCTTCAGATAGACCTTTTATGAGGGCGATTTTCTTTACTACCTCGCTTACATATACAGGTTCGTTGCGTTTACCTCTGTTTGGCACTGGTGCCGCGAAGGGAGCGTCTGTCTCGGACAGTAATTTGTCGAGCGGCGTCACACGGATAGATTCGTCGTACATGTCGGTGTAGGTAATAGGCCCCGGGAACGAAAGGTAGCAACCGAGGTCGAGATACTTTTGTGCAAGCTCGCCGGTACCCGTAAAAAAGTGGATTATCACCCGTAGGGTATTGCCGTGGTCGCGGCGATGTGCAGCAAGTATCGAAAGCATGTCTTCATGTGCTTCGCGACAATGAATGATGAGCGCCTTGTCTGCATGAAGTGCCAACTGGAGCTGTGCCTCAAACCTTTTAAACTGTACCTGGCGCTCCTCGCCCGTCTTCCCTGAGCGGAAGTAGTCGAGCCCACACTCGCCTATAGCAACCACCTTAGGGTCTTGTGCAAGCGTCTGATACGCCTCTTCATCAAACTCTTCGTCGAGATTGTCGTTAGGGTGAAGACCTACTGCCGCAAATAGAAATTCATGTTCTCGCGCAAGCTCAACAGCTGCCTTACTCGTTGCGTAATCAACCCCCGGTACAACTCCTTGCATACGCAGTGCGCGCATACGCGCAAGCACCTCGCCGCGGTCCGTGTCGAACTGCGGCATTTGGAGGTGGCAATGAGTGTCAAACAGCCACATGATTATTCTTTGCGCAGGAAAAGATTTTCCGGCTTTTTGTTTGCCAAAATTGCATCGATTATTTTCTTGCTCGTTTGCGGCATGATCGGTTCAAGCAACAGGTCTATGGCAGCAAGCTCTTTTACAAGCGCCGTTATAAGCCCCTTTCCCCTCTCGGGTTCAGTCTTTACTACCTTAAATGGCTCTGTCCGAGTGATCTCCTGGTCGAGCGCTTGAATACGCCTAAAGATATAGTCGCAGGCTTCGTTGATTTCAAACCGTTCAATACTATCGACAAACTCGCGCGGGTAGCCCGTAAACTCAATCGTGACCGGTTCAGCAAGGTTAGTTTGTGCAAGTTGCATGATGCGAGAGACAAGGTTGCCTAATCCGTTTGCCAAATTGCCATTATAGAGCTCGTGAAAACGCTCGAGCGTCACATCGCTATCTTCAAAAGGATGTACGTGTCGTGCCAAAAAATATCGCACTGCGTCGGTACCGTACGCTTCAATAAGCGTAAACGGACTGATCACATTACCGACCGACTTGCTCATCTTCTGACCGCCACTCGTAATGAACCCGTGGTAAGTTACCTGGTCGGTATTTTTAATATCTGCCGACATAAGCATCGCCTGCCACATGATCGACTGAAAGCGCACTTGGTCCTTGCCGGCCACCTGCGCCACCTCACCTTCCTGCCAAAATTTTTTAAAGGTACCCTCTGTGTCGTGAGGCCAACCAAGCGTTGAGATATAATTAGTAAGCGCATCGAACCATACGTACATAACCTGTGAATCATCGCCCGGCACTGGAATACCCCAACTCATGCGCGCCGCCTCGCGTGAAATACTAAAGTCTTCGAGACCCTGCTCAATAAATCTAATTGCCTCTTCTCTTCTCCACGATGGCACTATTACCGTCTCGTTCGAAAGATAGGAGAGGAGTTTATCTTGATAGTTACTTAACTTAAAGAAATAATTTTCTTCTTCGATCTCAACAGGTTTGGCGCCTGGATGGTTAGGGCACTCTCCATTAACCAGGTCGGTCTCTTTTAGAAAGGCTTCATCACCTACACAGTACAGACCGCTATATTTCTTTTTATAAATATCTCCCTTCTCTGCGCAGCGGCGCCAAAGTTCTTGCGCTGCTGAAATATGTGCTGGGCTGGTTGTACGAATAAATGCATCGTACGAAAGGTCGAGGCCATCTTTGAGCCTCCCAAAGCTCGCGGCAAAATGGTCTACATAGGTTTGTACCTCCTTCCCTTCCTCCTGTGCTTTTTGAAAAATTTTTTGACCATGTTCGTCGGTGCCTGTGGTAAAAAATACGTCACGGCCAAGCAGACGCTTAGTGCGCGAAACAATGTCTGCGTGTACGATCTCAAACGCAAAGCCGATATGTGGCTCGGCGTTTACATACGGGAGCGTGGTGGTGAGATAAAAAGGTTTGTCTGCACTCATCTTTTGAAACTACGCTTCTTCACTCTTTTCAGCAAGTCCAAGGCGTGAAAGTGCGCGCTTTTTTGCCTCTGAAATGTCAGATACGAGCTCCTGGACTGCACCCGCTATCGGCACTGAAATAAGCACGCCCAGGAAACCGAGTAGCTTGTAGCCTACCAAAAGTGCCAAGATAACGATAAGCGGCGGGATACCGACCACCTTCTTCACCACGATAGGGTAAATGAGGTGTGACTCAAACTGTTGTACCAAAAGGTAGAGACCAATAACCAGTAGTGCCCCTTGGACACCATGCGAGCCGAACGCGATGACTACTGCTGGCACCGCAGCTATAAACTGGCCGAATATCGGAATAAGTTCAAAGAAAGCCGCGAGTACCGCCAACAAAAGTGCGTATGGGATACCAAGTATAGTAAGCCCAAGATACAGGAGTACGCCCACAATAAGCGCCAGCACTATTTGCCCTTGCATCCATTTACCTATCTTGTCCTGAGAGCGCTTCCAGAGGTTGAGCACATACACCTGGTGTTTGACCGGCGTTATTATGCGCAAAAAGTCGTCTACGCCGGTCTCTTGTACTGAGAAGTAGATAGCAAAGACAAAGATGAGTACAAAAGATGCCACGCCACCGAAGAATGCAGAGAGTGTAGTGAGTGCACCGCCGGTAGAGTCGGCAAGTGCCTTTGAGATATTAGTAAGGATGTCAGCAGAGGAAAGCGCCTCCCCCACATTTCCTATAGGTAGCAGCCCGTTTGTTGCTTCGGAAATATTTATAGAAGTAAGCTGCTCAGGAATGCCTTTAAGGAAGCCTGCAGTGTCATCCAACACTGGAGGTACAAACAAAAAGAGGATGCCAACGAAAGAGACGAAGATTACCACATAGGTAATGATCACTGAAAACAGGCGTGAAATTTTGCGGCGCATCAAGCTTGCAATAGCTGGCTCAACCGAAGACGCTATAACTATTGCGGTAAGCACTATCATCACAATGTCGCGCAGATAGTACAGAAGACCCGCAAGGCCGATTAAGAGTATCCCCCGGAGTATAGTGCCGGTCGTTATCGTGATGGACATGTTCTTCATGATTCTATTCTACTCTAGAACGCGAGCGACTGCTCAATAAATGCAGAGAGGTCCTTTAGAGGTATACGTTTCTGCTGCCCCGTGTCACGGTTACGCAGTGTAACCGTATCTTTATGCTCTGGAGTTTCACCGAGCGTATCGAAGTCAATAGTGATGGTCCACGGCGTACCTATCTCGTCTTGTCTGCGATAACGCTTACCAATGTTACCGTTGTCATCAAACATCACCTGTGGAATCTTCTTTTTAAGGTTCGTGTATACCTCACGCGCCTTAGCCACAAGTTCCGGCTTGTTTTTAAGCAGTGGAAACACGGCTGCCTTCACTGGAGCTAAATGTGGGGCAAGTTTAAGTACCACTCGAGTCTCTCCATCCATTTGATCTTCGTGGTATGCATCACAAAGAACGGCAAGGAAGACACGCCCCATACCCATTGAGGTCTCGAGAATCCAAGGGATATATTTATCTGCTGTCTCTGGGTCGGTATAACGCAAATCAGTGCCCGAAAACTTCATATGCTGCGAGAGGTCATAGTCTGTGCGGTCATGGATACCCTCAACTTCGTCAAAACCAGATGGAAATTCATATTCAATATCCCATGCATCCTTTGCATAGAAGACAAGGTTCTCATGCTGTTTGAAGCGAAGTTTATTCTCTTTAATACCGAGTGACAGATACCAATTCCACCGGTCTTTCTTTATATTTTCATACGCCTCTTTGTTCTCGTTTGGACGTATGAAGAGCTGAGTGTCAGCCTGTTCAAACTCGCGTGTCCTAAAAAGGAAGTTGCGCGGCGAAATTTCATTCCTAAACGCCTTTCCTATCTGAGCAACACCAAAAGGAATTTTTGGTTGCATAGTGTCAACGATATTTTTATAGTCGAGATAAATACCCTGACACGCTTCACCAGGTAGATACACCGGCTCACTTCCCTCTGACGTAAAATCACCTAAATTGCTTTTAACCAAGAGATTGAAAGCTCGTACTTTTGTAAAATCTTTTTTACCGCAATTAGGACATTTTATTTTGTCGCGATACTGGTCGAAGAGTACATTAATTTCTTCTTCGGACATTTTCTCATCAGCAGTCACACCAATTTTCGCCAACTCTTTATCAACGCGGATACGAGCGTTGCAGTTGCGGCACTCGGCTAACGGGTCAGAAAAGCCTCCCACGTGGCCACTCGCTTCCCACACTTTTGGATGCTTAAACATGCCTGCGTCGAGGCCATAATAGTTTTCTTTATCGTAGACATTCGCCTTCCACCACGATTTCTTGATGTTATTGAGCAGCTCGACACCACGGGGCCCGAAGTCGTAAATTCCTGCAAGGCCTCCGTATATCTCCGAGCCCTGATAGACAAAGCCGCGGCGTTTCGCGAGGGAGACTATTTTTTCCATCAAATCCTGTTCTGCCATAAGGTTCTTTGTACAGCGATTATTGTTTAGGCGCAACAGTTTCCATGCCACTCTGGAAACTCCC
>CAYPJX010000010.1:0-16000 GCA_964411175.1 uncultured Candidatus Saccharibacteria bacterium
CACATTAATGCGCCTCGTCGCACCCATAAACCCAAGTAAGTAGATAGGCATGAAAGCAACCAAGAAGCCGATAAGCCAAGACCAGAATGCCCAGGTGCCAAGTTTTTCGTTGAGTGTAAAACCAAATATTTTAGGGAACCAATATGAAACGCCAGCGAACAGGCCAAACACGACGCCACCAATGATCATGTTGTGAAAGTGCGCGACCAAAAAGAGACTGTTATGAAGCTCGAAGTCGATACCTGGAATCGAGAGCATCACGCCGGTCATGCCGCCGATGATAAAGGTGGTAATAAACCCCATAAACCAGAGCATTGGTGTTTTAAAAATGATACGTCCACGGAACATAGTGAAGAGCCAGTTAAAGACCTTCACGCCGGTGGGTATGGCTATAACCATGGTCATGATGCCGAAAAATGCATTTACATTTGCCCCTGCACCCATAGTAAAGAAATGGTGCAGCCATACCACGTAAGACAGGAAGCAGATAAGGAGCGAAGCCACCACCATCGACACATAACCAAAGAGGCGCTTCTGTGCGAACACGGGTACTATTTCAGAAAATACGCCAAACATAGGCAGCATAAGTATGTACACCTCCGGGTGACCCCATGCCCAAATAAGGTTTACATACATCATAGCGTTGCCGCCTAAGTCGGTCGTAAAGAAATGCATACCGAAGATGCGGTCAAGCGAAAGCATAGCGAGCGTTGCGGTGAGTATAGGAAACGCAAAGATAACGATCAGCATCGAGCTGAGAGTTGTCCAAGGGAAAATAGGCATATCCATAAGCTTCATGCCGGGCGCACGCATCTTAAGGATGGTCACCATAAAGTTAATGGCCGAAACCAGCGTTCCTACCCCAGAAATCTGGAGTGCCCAGATGTAGTAGTCGACCCCCACACCCGGAGAGTACTCGAGCCCGGAGAGCGGCGGGTATGCAAGCCAGCCCGTACCAGCAAACTCTCCCACCACCAGAGAGAGGTTAACTAAAATAGCACCTGCGACAGTGAGCCAGAAAGACAGTGAGTTAAGGAATGGGTACGCTACGTCACGACTCCCTAGCTGGAGCGGCAAAATACAGTTGATGAGCCCGAACATAAGTGGCATCGCCACGAAAAAGATCATGATGATCCCGTGTGCGGTAAATATTTGTGAGAAGTGCGCTGGGTCGAGGTAGCCTTGGTTTGGCGCAACAGCGATTGCCTGCTGCAGACGCATCATGAGTGCATCTGTAGCTCCTCGCAGAAGCATCACAAATGCGAGTATAAGGTACATGATGCCTATTTTCTTATGGTCTACCGTGGTGAGCCACTCCTTCCACAACCACTTCCACTTTTTAAAGTAAGTAATGGCTGCAATGGTACCAACTATACCCAACACCACCATCAGCTGTGCGCCGGTTTCTATCGGGCCGTGTATGAATGCGTCGAGGGTGAGTTTACCAAACATGTGCTCGTACTGAGTTAAAAACGTTAGAGGTAACTTTACGTACTAGGGTAGTGTAGGAAACGCTACAGAAAAGAGCAGTAAGCCAACCAAGAACAGTATGAGCGCCGCTGGCCCCACAATACTTAGGATAAAAAGCTTTTTCCTCTTGCGTTCAAGTTGTATATCTTCGTCTGGAGCTTTTACATGTGCATCCGCGATGGGCTTGTATAAGAAGTAACCACTGAGGGTGAGAAGTGGGTTCATAAACAACCCTGTAGCGACCCCGAGGTACAGCTGGAAGATGACTATCGGTAGCGAATTATTGAAGGAGGTAGGGTCGTCTATATACTGTGGATCCAAAGCTGAGGGCATCGTTATAAAGAAAAGGATCATGCCTAATATAAAAGGCAGTATCGCAAAAAATCCGAACACAATTCCCCTCCCTGCAATCGTCCACACCTTACCCTGCGCATAGGTCCAGCTACGTGCCATAGCGGGGAAATTGTCTCCTCCATCCAAAATCTTTACATAGAGCGAAAAGATTAGGTAAATAGATGCCGCAATCGTCAATGCTAGCGTCGCTATAGAAAACACCACGAAGCCAGAAACAAAAGCTGCACTCTGTGGCAGCGTAACTGCCCAGAGTGCCACCCCTACCGCACCACCCAACACTCCTGCAACCGTAATGAGGCCTAGAGTTACTAAGTACTGAAGCAGGTAGACCCAAAGCATCGGGAAGAAGAGGTGCGTGCCTTTTTTATACAGAGAACGCAGTGTGTCTTCTGAAGAGGCATGGTGGACATAGAGAATAGTTGCCGCAAACGCCATGGTGTAGAGAATGCCCGAGGTGAAAGAGAGTAGTATCGAAACAAGCCCCAGAAGCGGGTTAGGTACAATAGTAACTAAAGTTCCGGCAACACCTAGAACCGTGGGCACGAGCCATAACCCGCCGACAATCTTTAGGTGTGACTTATAGAAAGAAAAAGCTGTTTTGAAAATTGCCCAACCTCCGGGAATCTTTGCTTGTTCCATAAAAATATAAAAACTAATAATGCTCGATTGGTGCTACCTCTGCCTTCATGAACTTCATTACTATCGTATCAAAGAGTTTAGGGTCGACACTACTATAGTAAAGGGGTTTATCGAGCGTAGAGTCGTGGCGCAGCTCCGCGTACACACTGTTGCTCAACGATATCTGTGAAAACCTGGTTTGAGACACCCAGTTGTCAAACTCCTCTTTGGTCATAGCTTGTGCGGTGAACTTCATTTTTGCAAAGCCGTCGCCAGTATAGTTTGCTGCTTTCCCCACAAACACGCCCGGGGCATGTGCATCTAGATACAGTGTATTAACCATGCCGGTCATGGCATACACCTGGCTGCCGAGCGCAGGTATCCAAAACGAGTTCATGGGAGAGTCTGCGGTAATTCTAAATACTACCGGCGTGTTTGCAGGAAAACGTACGTCGTTTACGGTGGCTATTTTTTGTTCGGGGTATATAAAAAGCCACTTCCAGTTAAGCGAAACCACTTGTATCTCTATCGGTGCAACATCGCTCATGAGAGGCCTGCGCGGGTCGAGCTCATGAGTAGAAGTCCACGTGAGTGCACCTAGGACAAGAATGATCTCAAACGGTATCGCCCACCATATAAGCTCCTCCAAGTTGGAATGAGCCCAGTCGGGAGTGTACTTGGCTTTTTTATTACCCGCACGATACCTCCATGCAAAAAAGAAAATAAGGAGGTACACCGGCACCGCGACCATAAGCATAAACAAGACCGCCTGCACCATGAGTGAGCGCTCTGCAAGCGCAATAGTGCCTCCGGGAAACAAAATGACGAGATGTTCTGTTAGCCAATCCATACACGGCGCGTACCAAGCGCTATTGCAGCTTCCATAAGAAGGCACACGGCGAGGTACAACGTAAGGTGCGAAGACACATATGCAGGTGTTACCGTTGGCGACAGTACTGCAAGCATAAATCCGGTTACTGTTTCAACTGCTGCAAACAATGCTATCGCTATAGCGAGCACATGCATAAAGCGATATTTCTCACGCAGTATTGCGTAAGAACTGTATACGCATGCAACCACGGTCATACATGCAACAAAAATATGAAGCACCAGGAGGGCGATGTAGAGCATGCACCTAGTATACCTCTTTTTTTACCAATACCTTTTCATAATGTTTGACATAGAATTACATACATGATCTAAATTGGTCAGACGTATTGGAAGTGTCATATATGCAACTCAGAGCAAGGAGAAAAAAGTGAGTATACGTGTTTTGGCTATAGACGGCTCTTTTTTGAAGCACTCAGACGGTACCATGCGGCGCACCGAAGGCCGCCTGACCACTCTGTTGCGCGACGCGCTCGGTGCGGCGGAAAACGAAGCTGAACGTTTCGACTTTAATGCCGAGGTTAACCTTATCCATCTGCATGAGGTTATTCCCGAGCTCGGGTTTTACAATGGAGACCTGCATCGGTTACCTAAGAAGTGTATCGGACTTTTTGAAGAGATGCTTAACGCTGACGCGGTCATCTTTGGAAGCCCGGTGGTGTGGTACTCGACCAGCTCTCTCATGAAATCGTTCATTGAGTACATTACAGTACTCGAGCACGGGCCGGACCAACTCCAGAAGTATTTTCCTGACAGAGTCCTAAAGAAAAAGAGGCAGCTCTCTGGAAAACTCATGGGTATCATTACCACATGCAACGAAGACGGCGGGCAAATGGTCGCAAACACCATGGCAGCGCCGCTCTCTGACATGGGTTTTCATCTCCCCAAGGGGTGCATGTTTTACCAAAACACCAATGTTATGGAGCGCAGCGAAGACTCTTGGCAGACCACCTACCAGCGCCTTGTGGGGCAAAACATCGTGCGCATGTTTGCACTCATGCACGGGATGCAGATAGACCCCAACGACTGGGAACTGCGCGAAGAGTGACACATGGGCCGCAGGAGAAATCCTGCGGCCCTTTTCTATTGTTTGACACAATATATTATTGTGTTACTTTGAAATTGGAGCAGTGCACACAAAAAGGAGTGTCATAGCATGCACACAGTTGCACCTGAATTGACACCGGTGCCGACTCCCCTCTTACGGGAGTCGCTTGCAGCGACCATCGAGTTTGTCGATAAGCGGTGGAGGCCGCAGCTCTTCAAGGTGAAGGATCCGCGTATCCTTCTCAATGCGAGCCTAGACCCTGCCGCCTACAGCAGACATCTTGCCGGCATGGGCATACAGTCCATCGAAGTGTGGACCGTGCTCGGCAAGAGCGGCGACATTGTGGCCGTGACCGGCCTCACGCAGCGCACCGGAACCTATGAAGACGTACTGGAGATCTTCCCCTTTGCATACGTGCAGGGTAGACACGAAAGCGTCTCCACGCTTGCGCTTTTGCAGTGGACCGAGAAAATGGCGAAGCGCCGCGGATGCAGCGTCTTACGCTCGTCGGTTGAGCCCGAAGACGGCCACGCAGGAACCTGGCCCGCACTCGAGGAACTCGGGTTCAAGGTCGTCGGCGACATGCAAAAAGGAGGCGCTTCTCTGAAACTGCTCGAGAAGCGTCTTTGAGCCTCGGCCGCGCAAGCAGGAGCTTGCGCGGCCTCAACCTTCAAGCCAGCACGAAAGAGAGAAATCATGCTGTATATGATTGTTGTTGCAAACCTCGACACCGCACAGGAGCGTCTCCTGAGTTCGTACTTCGATGCGAGCCTCAAGAAAAGCGGTTGCACGAAACTGCCCTACGAACTGAAGTACCTCTCGGATGCATACAGTGAGGAAGCAGACCAGCTTATCTCCGATATGGAGGGAAACCTCAGTGGCATCCTCTTCGTGGCGGCCCAGGAAGACCTCTGGAAGCATCCCATTTCCAACTTCATCAACCGGGTTGGAGCGTCGCCGATCAAGATGAGCGGCGCGCCTGCAGGCATTTTGGTGAACGGCAAAAACGAGCCGCACACCAAGAAGCTCGCTGGCGACCTTCTGAAGAAGCTGCTTTCGCAGCGAGCGTACACACTTCCTCCTGCCTACAGCGAGGAGGAAGGTGCAACACTCATTGCGCGCATGGCGGACGCTCTCAAGAGCGTTACCGCTTAGCTACAACCGGTGCGGCATTCTTTTTTACCGTATTAAAAGTAAGGGGCCGATCCATTGCTGGATCGGCCCAATTTCGTCATGCCGCTTTCGGTAACGTTAGTTCATGGTAGCCTTTCGGCAATTCCTGCACCATCTTCTCCTGCTTCAGGAGCACCTTGTGCGCAAAGCTTGCTGCTCTGCCGTGCTTCCAGCCATAGAGAAAGTAGCCTTCCATCACGAGGCCGGTGTCGAGGATCGGCGAGTAGAACTCACCGACGAGAGGCTTGAAGTAGCTTCCCGGCAGACGCTTACGCTCGTTGAGCCACACGCGGCGGTGCCGGTCGATGTAGGGTTTGAACACGAGGTAATGAAAAATGGGGTGTGGGAGATTGCCGCTCTCTTCGAGAAGCAACCCCGAGTGGCCAATGGCGCGGATATTCGCCTGGTGGTCGGGATGTTGGTTGTCTCCCGAACCAGTCATGATGCCGCCGTGCGTGACAGGCCCAAAGACCATGCCCACGCCGCCAGGCGTCGCGCTTACGAGCTTTGCCGCGAGAATACCCACCTGCAGAAGCGTCGTTGTGCCGCGAAGCTCCTCGGCAAGATACTTACCGATGTCGATAGTTATATGCGACTGCATATCATACCTCTTTCCCTATAGTTGCAGCGTTGTACAGTCTAAACTCGAGCGTACGCCTGCTTTTTTTATGCGTCAAGAATATAAAATGCACAACGCGCCCGAAAAGTGCGTATAAACGTTACAAAAATTCAGAGACTCTGTCGGGATGCCGAGAATCGAACTCGGATTTTACGCACCCGAAGCGTACATAATACCATTATACGACATCCCGAAAGATGCCCCGAATTACACAGACCATAGTAGCTGAAAATAGCCTGCTTTGCCACTTTGCTGCGTAATAAAATTACGCGCGTTTTTTCTTTTCTTCACGACGAGCAGCGAGCGCTTTTTGTACTAAAAGCGGGACTACTTTTGCATGCTGTGGCGTATGCCATACCGCAAGTGCTTCGCCCGCGGCACGTGCAGCGTACTGTGCAGATTCTAGGTTAACATCGCGTGCTGCTGCATGAGCGGCAAGCGAGAGCGTACTCACCTCAAGCATCGAAGTTTCTACCCTGCCATATGCCCAGAGCTTAAGTACATCTATAGCTTGGCGAGGGCGGTCGTCGCGCGGAGCCTCCCGTTCAAAAAACTCAAGTACGCGCTCGGCCTGTTTTGCCGCTTTTACGCCAAGCGCCCTATGTGCCTTGGAGTTAAGCTCTATGCGTTTCGGGCTCGGTGTTTTTTTAACAGTTTTTTTCGTCTTCTTCGGTTTGCTTTTTGTAGTTTTTGCCTTCTTTTGTAGCGGCTTATTCTTTTTGACCTGGACCTTCTTTTTAGTATTTTGCTTCTGTGTTTTCTTTTTCGTTACTTTCTTTACGGTCTTTTTCTTTCGCATATAGAGATTATAGACATCGTCCCGCAAAAAGAAAACCGCCTCGCAAAGAATTGCGAAGCGGTGGTTTGACGCACATGAGCCCAAGACTCATATGCGGGAACTAGTTGAGTGCAGCCTTGATCTTCCCCGCGAGGTCGATCATTTCCTGCTGTTCGTCGGGGTGCCAGAGCGGCATGGAGTCGCGACTGCGCCAACCAGGAGTGAACTTCTGTGCGGAGGTAACCGTGATTATGAAGCTCGGATTTTCCTTCGCATCGTCGTTGTCCGAGCCATAGTCGCGCTTGAGCCTGCCGGAGAACGTGGTGCCGTCGATGGCCCACGTATCCTGCTTGTTGCCCTGATTGTACTTGAAGCGCTCTTCAACCCGGCCCGGATGGAGCCAGACAGCGAGACGTTCGGTGTGGTGAAGCCCGCACTTCGGGTTCTCGTCGCCGAAGACGTCGGTCTGGGCGACCATCGAGACGGCAAGGTCCTCCGCACTGAGCGGAAACCCTGCCGGAGAAAAGGAGAGGATGCCGTCGAGCCGATCGCGCACATAGGCGAAGTCGAGCTCGAATCGGTTGTCTCCCGCCTTCTCCACCGAAACTTCGATGGTGCACGAGTGCAGCGTGCGAGGGATGCCCAGATACTCGGCGAGCCCGATCTCGGGTTCATTTCCCACGTACGAAGCGTACAGTCCGATCGAGAACATGCCTCGGTCGAGCTTGTTGAAGGTGACGTTGGTCTTCATGAACGGCGTACCCATGCCGTCATAGTCGTAGCTCTTCTTGAACGACGGCCGTCGTTCAAGCGTCTGCCCCGCCTCAAACAGAAGCCGGTCGACCATGCGGTCGCGACCCTGCTCGAGCTTGAGCGAACTGAGGAGGAAGAGGCCGAGCGCTCCTGCGCCGTCCGCTTCCTCGATCTGCCGGCCGACTTCGTGGTTGGCGTCGTTCGCCCGCGGGGTGTAGCCCTGCGAGTAGATAGAAATTGCCTTGACGACGCTGTCCCAGCCTGCGACAGGCACATCGCGGCGCTGTTCGTTCATAGAGACATCGAGAACCTGCATGCGAGTCATCCTTTTTGTTGTGAAGAACTTGCTCTATAGAGTAACGGCCCTAGGCCACGACTCTAACAAAGGGGCGCATTTGACCGTGCGCCCAAGTCGGTTGTTTGTATCTAGTAGAGACCGGGTCGTACTTCGGCACCGTCGTAGATGCCGAGCCAGCCTTCCTGCGTAAACCACTCGGGTACGTAGGAGCCCTTGAGGACGCCTTCGCGCCTCAGCGTGCGGTATGCCCACACACAGTGGTCTTCGGAACCGCGAGCAAGGTGCCCGCCTTCCCCACGTTGGCCGGCTTGCGGCCACGGCGACCGCCGTTTGGTCGAGACCAGACGGTTGTGCGGAGACTGCAGGGGTGCCCTGAAGCCGCCGCTGATCGCGATGTAGGTGCGCTCCAGCATGAGCGACGCGCGAAGGACTCGTGCGAGCTCTTCGACGCCTTCCTTGGAGCACAGATTGATCGTGTCGAGCGTGAGCGTGAGCCACTTACCGCTTACGCGGTATGGGTGGTTCACCTGCGACCAACTCCCCATGCCAACACGGCCAGTGTTCGTGCGTGCCGTGCGCGGGCAGTGGATGCTGCGCACGGCCGAACCGCGGATGAACGCATCGGTGTCGCCGTTAACGAGACCTACGTCGTGCCAGCCCCTCATCACCGGATGATACGAAGGCACGAGATGCAGACCTTCGTACTCACGGTCGGGCCGCGTCTCGCTCTTCCAGAACATGAAGGAGTACGGAGCCTTGGTCTGAAACTTGACCACGGCCCACTCGTCGAGCGCGCCGCCCTTCATGCCGAACTGGGCATGCAGGTAGGAGTAGCCTACGAGTTCGATCGCCGCCTTGATAGCCTCCTTGGCGGTGGCATACCAGACCTCGGTGATCTCGATCCCCAGTTCGCGGACACTCTTCTCGAGTTCGATGCGGCTGAGCTTCTCGACCTCTTCCTGCGACAGCTTCTGCACATACTGCTGCGCATAGGTGAGCGTACCTTGGAGTAGGACGAGTTTTTTACGCTCGTTCGCCCGGGCCTGAAAGACAATCTTGTCGAGCAGACCCTGGTAGTTGCGGTGAACGTCGGCAACATGCTCGCCGTTCACGTGGACGGTCGTTACATCGGAGTCTAGACGCATGAGAACCCTCTCTTCTAAAGTTGAAGGACAAACCGCACAAATAATACCCTAAAATATATAAAAGTCAATAGTATCGAGGGCAAGAAAAAAGCCCCGTTGAGGGCTTTTTTCATATTTAGGAACAAATTTTTATCGGGTGGACCTAAGCGGATTCGAACCGCTGACCTTTGCTTTGCAAAAGCACTGCTCTACCAACTGAGCTATAGGCCCGTATGCACTACTATAGCATTTTTAATAAGAAAATAAAGTCCAGCACAAAAGGCGTTTTACGGTATAGTAAGGCCAGAAAAAGGAGGTCTTTATGCAAAATCTGAAGCCCGTAGTGGTTATCGACTACGACGACGTGCTCTTCCACTTCATGAGGTCGCTCTTCCACTACCACAACACTCACTTTGGTACGACGTACCGTTTTGAGGAGATAGTAAGCTATGAGCTCACTACCCTCTTTGGGTGCTCTGAGGAGGAGAAACAACGCCGTGTAGCAACCTTCTACAACTCGACTCATCTCGATGAACTCGAGCCTGTCGAAGGTTCGGTGGAGGGCATAGTTGCGCTTCAGCAGGAATTCACCCTCCCTATCGTTACCGCACGGCATGAAGGGCTCAAGCGCTCGACCCACCACCTACTCGAGAAGTATCATCCGGGTACGTTTGAAGAGGTGCGCTTCCTTGGGCACTACCATGTAGAACCTGGGCAGCGTGTCTCCAAAGGTGTGGTATGCAAGGAGCTTGGAGCAATTGCTTGCGTCGACGACGCGCTCCACAATGCACGCGAAGTGGCCGAGCATGGCGTGCCGGTCTTTATGCCCGACCGCCCGTGGAACCAAGGCTCGCTACCACCTGGCATAACCAGAGTGCACAGCTGGCCGGAGATAGTTGCAGGGCTCATGCAGATCAAAAAGGCCGCACAGTAACACTGTGCGGCCTAAACTTTTTATAAAGATAATCTACTTTATTTCGTCTATCTTCGCTGCCACTATATTAGGAATATAGTGGTTCGCTGCGCGTCGACTAAGCTAGCTAGCTAGCTCGTCTATCTTCGCTGCCACTATAAAGTCATTGTCCGAGAGGCCGCCGATAGCGTGCGTCATAAGTTCAATAGTCACGCCGCCGTAAGAAACATTCATGTCTGGGTGGTGCCCCTCTTCCTCGGCAATAGCCGCCACTTTGTTTACAAACTCCATCGTGCGCGCAAAGTCCGGGAAGCGGAAGCTTTTGGCCAAAAGCGCTGCACCGTCTATGAGTGTCCAGTCGTTAATTTGTGCGTTAAGCGCTTCTGCTTGCTCATTAGTTAGAGGGGGCACGCCCCCTTCGCAGGGTACACACTTTCGTTTTGATAGTTTTTCTTCAGTCATAAATGGAGCGTACTACTCTTTCGGGTTTCGTGCGAGGTCTATCACGTGTTCAAGAAAATCGCCGAGCTTAGTGCCACCCGCCTCGAGCGCTTTAGGTAGGAGTGACTCTCCCGTGAGCCCAGGAAGTGTATTCACCTCAAGGAAATAAATACCCCGTGGAGACACGATAAAGTCTGAGCGCGAGTAGTGGTTGAGTTTGAGCCCTTCATGCACCGCTTTTGCAGCACGCGCGAGCGTCTCCTTTTCTTCGTGGGTAAAATGGCCTGGCACACGTTCAAGGGTACCGCCACTGTATTTTGCGTCATAGGTAAAAAATGGATGTTCACTCGGCGGCACTATCTCAACCGGCATGAGCGCATAGGTGCGCTCACCGCGGAAGTGGTCTACTATACCCACAGTCGCTTCTCTGCCTTTTATAAATTCTTCAACCAACACCTTAGGAGAAACTGCGAATGCTTGTTCAAGCCCGTGTGCGAGGCCATGGTAGTGCTCGGCAAGCGTCGTTGCCACAGAGGAGCCGCCAACCGCTGGTTTTACTATTGCCGGATGTGGGAAGGTACGAAATATTTCAAACGCCATTTGCTCGTAGTCGTTGTTTTCTGGCTCAGAAAGCACCAGTGCACGAGGCGTCTTAACACCAAGTGGTTTTATCGCCTGTTTGGTATGATGCTTGTCGAAGGCCACAGCAGACGCGCCTGCGCGCGAGCCGGTGTAGGGTACATTAAGCGCGTCGAGCATACGCTGCACCGAACCATCTTCCCCATACTCGCCATGCATGGCGTTAAAAGCAACATCTGCTCCGCGTAAGGCCCTCTCAGGAGTAACGGGTGCACCATGCAAGTGCCAGACACCAGCGCGGTCTATAAATATGTCTCGCGCGTCAAACTTTTCAGGATTAAGTGCCTGTAAGACCTGTGCCCCTGACTTAAGCGAGACCTCATATTCCCTCGATGGGCCACCACGAAGTACTCCGACCACGGTTCTCATACAGAGAGTATAACGCGCAATTTGCCGCAAGGTTAACGAAGTCCCATCTGCTTACTGCGGTCATTGCGATGGTAGGTTATAGCAAAACGGTGTGCCTCGCTATTGGCGAGCAAGATGTCACGCTCGCGGTCTTTTATTATATTGCGGTCGCCGCGTATCTCGCGCGGGCGGTGCTTCTCGTCTTTTACCACTCCCACAACCGGTATCTGTATGCCGTACTCGCGCAGCACTTTTTCTGCGGCGTTTATTTGCGCGGTCGAACCGTCCACTGCAATAATGCGCGGCATCGGCCATTCGTCATGACCTAAACGGCGCGAAAGTATCTCTTTAAGGCTGCCGGGGTCGTCGCCCGGAGTTGCACTCTTGAGGCGGAACTTGCGGTACTCGCTCTTTTGGGCAACGCCGTTTTCAACCACCACCATCACGCCTACATGCGAAGTGCCGGCCAGGTGTGCTACATCATATGCCTCTATACGCGTAAGGTTACTCGTACCTGCACCGGTAGCAGGGCTCCGGTACTCGTCGCGTATGAGCGAGACGTCTTGTATGTGGTTGAGTGCGAAGAGTTGGGAGCGTATGCGGCCAGCATCTTCAAAGCGCTCTTCTTTTGCAGCAGCCTTCATGTCGCGCTCAAGTGAGCGCACCAACATCCCCTTCTTACCAGAGAATAGAAGCACGATGCGGCGCACGAGCTTCCGGTATTCGGTTTTTGATATTTCTCCCGAGCATACACCGGGGCACAGGCCTACTTGGCGGTTAAAGCATGCCTTAGGCTTCTTCCCTGCTGCGAGCACCTCTGGAGCAGGCGTGCAGCTGTCGCGATACGGAAAGATCTTGCGGATGATGCGCAACGCTTCTTTTAGCTGCATACCGTGCGGGAATGGCCCAAAAGCATGAAGCGGGGTGAAAGAGGTTTGATAGGACGAAAGCTCCTTTCCACGAACTAAAAGTATGCGTGGGAAATCTTCTTTAGTAACAACCACATAGTTCCAACTCTTATCGTCCTTAAGGTCGGTGTTAGCCTTGGGCTTGTAGGTTTTTATGAGGTTTGCCTCGAGTATGAGTGCTTCGAGCACGGAGTCGGTCTGACGAAAGTCTATTGAAGTTGCTTTCTCCACCATAGAGGTAATGATCGGCCCGCGTGTCTCACGCAGATCGGGAGAAAAGTAGGAGCGCGTGCGGTCACGCAGGCTCGTAGCTTTACCTATGTAGAGCACCTTCTTGCTCTTGTCTAAAAAGAAGTACACGCCCGGTGTGTCCGGGATCTTTTGCATCTTTTTCTTGTATTGTTCTAGATTCATGAGCTTATTGACATTATAGCATAATAGTGATATTTAAAGAATAGGCGCAACAGAGACAGGAGGTCACTGCCCAGATGGCACGCACCAGCAAAGCCGAGAAAACTTCTCTCGTAAACACGATCGCGGAACTCATCGTTGATCATCCGAAGACGGTCCACGAGAAGGGCGACATCGCTCACGTGCGAAAAGAGCTTTCGAGGATGGATCTTTCCACTCTCGAACTCATCATTCAGGCGTACCAAAAGTAGGCACACCGCCGTAACTCAAGGGTCGGGGAAATTCTCCGACCTCTTTATTTTATAAAAAGGTAAAAGCGACCCGTGGGTCGCTTTCGTTATTCTGCTGCGTGGCGGACAGACTCCGTGTTGACGCGGTACTTGTCTATCTGTAAAAGCGCTTCTTCAGTGGGCTCATACCCTTGAGCCAAATAGCCTTCAAAGCGTCTCATGATCGCGAAGTCCGCGGTATCCTCGCCTGGAGGCACCCGCGTGACGGCGATAAGTTCTATCACCATCTCAATGGTGAGTACTTTTTTACCGCAGTGCACGACCTGCCTCCATGTTCCAAACTAAGAGCTCCTAAAGCGTTACTGTAGCACACAATAACGCCCGGTTATCCACCTCCCTATAACCCCTTAAGTACCTTGCGAAGATACTTGCCAGTGTGGGAAATTTTGTTGTTTGCTACTTGCTCAGGGGTACCTTTAGCTATGAGCTTACCACCTCCCTCTCCGCCCTCTGGGCCGAAGTCGAGCAGCCAGTCGGATGTCTTAATGATGTCCATATTGTGCTCGATGAGTATCACTGAGTTTCCTGCCACAACCAGACGGTTGAGAATCTCTATAAGTTTGCGTACATCTTCATAGTGGAGGCCGACCGTCGGCTCGTCGAGCAAGTAAACGGTTTTTTGCATGTGTGGGCGGTAGAGCTCTGCGGAAATTTTAACGCGCTGTGCTTCGCCACCGGAGAGTGTTGTAGCAGACTGGCCAAGCTCGAGGTAGTCGAGACCCACTTCCTGCAGAGTCTTCAGGCGATCGTAGATAGCCGGTATGTCGTCAAAGAATACGAGCGCTTCCTCAACGGTCATCTTAAGTACGTCGTAGATGCTCTTCTTTTTATACTTCACCTCGAGCGTCTCCTTCATAAAGCGCTTACCAAGACAAACATCGCACATCACATACACCGTTGGGAGGAATGCCATCTCAACAGCAATAGTGCCGTTACCTTCGCACGCTTCACAGCGGCCGCCGCCGCGTGACTGCGCCACGTGAAAGGAGAAGCGGCTCGACTTCCATCCGCGTGCACGCGCTTCGGTAGTAGTGGCAAAGAGATCGCGGATAAAGGTAAATGCACCCGTGTAGGTTGCCGGGTTACTCCTCGGCGTGCGGCCGATCGGGCTCTGGTCTATGAGGATAGCGCGGGAAAGGTGCTGTGTGCCTTCAAAGGTTGCCGCGTTGTACACCTTGTTGGTACGGTAGCGTTTGTCGAAACGTGCACGCAAGTTTTGGTAGAGAATTTCGTACAGGAAGGTCGACTTACCCGAGCCGGAAACGCCCGTTACCGTTACGAGACGGCCGAGCGGTATATCTACCGCCAAGTTTTCAATGTTAAACGCATGGCCCCCGCGTATCTCTATCTGGCCCATATCTTTGTCGCGACGTTTTTCAGGCACTTCAATCACTTTCTCACCGCGCAGGTACGCGAGTGTTACCGAGCCAGAGTCGTTTTTCTTTGCGGTAAGAAGTTTCTCCAACTCGTCGGCTACCACTACGTTGCCACCATGCACACCCGCGCCAGGGCCGATGTCGACCAGGTAGTCGCCGGCATAAATAGTGTCTTCGTCGTGCTCCACCACAATGATGGTGTTGCCGAGGTCGCGGAGGTTAACGAGCGTTTTTATGAGGCGGTCATTGTCGCGCTGATGAAGGCCGATAGTCGGCTCGTCGAGCACGTAGAGCGCGCCCACGAGACCACTCCCGAGTTGCGAGGCAAGGCGTATGCGCTGTGCTTCGCCACCAGAGAGTGTGTTGGCGCGGCGCTCAAGGGTGAGGTAGTCAAGACCGACATCGAGCATAAACTTCAGACGTGCGGTTATTTCTTTGATGACCGTTTTTGAAATCTCCTGGTCACGCTTGGTAAGGTGTAGCTCCCTGAAGTAGTCGTATGCCTCCTGTATAGAGAACGAGGTTATCTCAACAATGTTGAACCTTCCTTCTTTTTGACGCTCTTTTGCATCGCCTACCGGCTCACCTTCATCTTTAGGCTTCTTTTCCAAAAATACATTGAGTGCCTCAGGGCGTAGGCGCGCGCCATGGCATACGTCGCACGGCTCTTCGCCCATAAAGTGCTTAGTACCCAGGCCATTGCACGCGGTGCATGCGCCGTAAGGCGAGTTAAAGGAGAAGAGGCGCGGCTCCACCTCAGGGAAGGAAAAACCGTCGTACGGACACATAAACTTTGCAGAGATAAGGCGCTCGCCAGAAGGGTCTTTAACGCGAAGCAAGCCTTCGCTCTCTTCAAGTGCACGCTCCACCGCCTCCGAGAGGCGTTCAAGTGCAGCCTGCTTCTCGCGGCCAAACTCAGAAACGGTTATTTCGTCGACCAGTGCGTCGATGTCGTGCTTCTTATGTTTCTCAAGCGTTACGCGCTCACGTAAAGAAACGAGCTTGCCGTCTACTCGGGCACGCTCATAGCCCTTGTTGAGTAGATCGTAGAGGAGCTGATAGTACTCGCCTTTGCGACCCACCACGACCGGTGCGTAAATTTTTATAGTGTCCTCATTAATCTCCACTCCCATGACCTCGCGAGTCTTTTTAGGGGCGGTCTTTTTAACAGACTCAGTGATGCTCTGAATTATTTCCTCGTTAGAGAGCTTTTTTATCTCACGACCGCACACAAGACAGTGCGGGTGGCCGACACGCGCAAAGAGAATGCGCATATAGTCGTAAATTTCGGTAATAGTCGCCACGGTTGAGCGCGGGTTGTTGGAGCGGCTCTTTTGGTCGATAGAAATTGCCGGTGAGAGGCCAGAGATCTCCTCAACATCGGGCTTTTGCATCTGGCGGAGGAACTGACGCGCGTATGCCGAGAGCGACTCAATGTAGCGGCGCTGACCTTCAGCAAAAATAGTGTCGAATGCCAAAGACGACTTCCCCGAACCAGAAAGACCGGTGAAAACCACCATTTTGTTCCTCGGCATCGAGACATCGATATTT
>CAYPJX010000011.1:0-884 GCA_964411175.1 uncultured Candidatus Saccharibacteria bacterium
CCAGAAGGCGGCTATTCGCGGCGCTAAGAAGGCTATTGCAACCTACAAGACCCGTATCGGCGATAAAGTAGGCTACCAGGTGACCCTCCGTGGTAAGCGCGCAGAGGACTTCCTCAACCGCCTCCTCCATATTGCACTCCCCCGTACTAAGGATTTTAAGGGTATCAAGACCACCGCAATAGATGAAATGGGCAACTACACCCTCGGTATAAAGGAACACACCGTGTTCCCAGAGACCGCAGATGAAGACATCAAGGATATCTTCGGTATCGCTATAACTATAGTAACCTCTGCTAAGGGCAAGGAAGTGGCAAAAGCATACTTCACCCACCTCGGTTTCCCATTTGTTAAGTAATCTTAACGTTTTAAACAAAAAGAAAAGGCGTCCCGTAGGGGCGCCTTTCTGCTTTTGGGCAACTAGTTGTGCTTAGTCGCCCAAGATCGAGTTCCCGAAGATCATGCGATCGACGGGGTGGGGGAGGAACTTTTTTGCGGTCAGTATGTACCACAACACTCCTCCTCCCAATACGACTACTAGACAGATCAAAACGACATGACCCATTCTGCTCCTCCAGGTTCAACCCGGTGTGTATTATACAATAAAATATAGATACTAGTCAATATATCCACAAAGGCCTCTAAAATACCCTTACGAGGCAAGCTTTAAAAGGGAATTGCACTATTGAAACACCTGTGCTAGTATGCCTTCACAAGCCGTTCGGGCTTGTTTTTCTAATGGCCAAGAAATCAACTATCGCACGCTCAAACCGAACCCCGAAATTTGCATCTCGGGTGGTTCGCCGTTGTTTCCGCTGTGGTCGCAAGCGAGCGTTTATGCGCGATTTCGGTATGTGCCGCGCCTGCTTCCGTGAAGCAGCAAATGA
>CAYPJX010000011.1:894-7890 GCA_964411175.1 uncultured Candidatus Saccharibacteria bacterium
AATTTTATGATCACTGATCCAATCTCAGATTTTCTCATACGCCTCAACAACGCCTCCAAGGTAGGAAAGGAGAGTGTTACGGTGCCGTCTTCAAAGATGATCCGCTCACTCGCAGAACTCCTCCAGCGCGAGGGTTACATTGGCGAAACCGAGAAGGGCAAGACCAGCACACTCTCAGTAAACCTTAACTACAAGAATGGCCGCCCAGCTATAAACGGTGTTAAGCGCATTTCAAAGCTCTCTCGCCGCATCTACTTCGGTGTACGCGACATCAAGCCAGTGAAGCGTGGCCATGGTCTCCTGGTACTCTCTACTCCGGCAGGTGTCGTAACCGGCAAAGATGCTCGTCAGAAGCGTGTTGGTGGTGAAGCATTGTTCGAAATTTGGTAATTGTATGTCACGTCTCGCTAAGCGCCCAATTCAGATCCCTGCAAAGACCGAAGTAACTCTTTCGGGCTCAACGCTCACGGTTAAGGGCCCGAAGGGCACGCTCACTCGCCCTGCAAGCAAGCTTGTATCTATCGAAGTTACTCCAGAGGGTGTTATGGTTACGACCAAGCAGGACTCCATTGCAGCGCGTGCAACGGTAGGTACCTACGCGTCGCATGTACGCAACATGATCGAGGGCGTTACCCAGGGTTACACTAAAAAGCTTCTCATCGAAGGTGTTGGCTTTAAGTGGGATGTACAAGGCAAGAACCTTAACCTCTCGCTTGGCTTTAGCCACCCAGTTAAGATGGATATTCCTGAAGGCCTTACCGTAGTTGCAGAAAAGGCAGCACTCACTATCTCTGGTTTCGACAAAGAGCTCGTTGGTCAGTTTGCGGCGAACGTTCGTTCCATGAAGGAGCCTGAGCCGTATAAGGGTAAGGGTATCCGTTACGACAATGAGGTGATCCGCCGTAAGCAGGGTAAGAAGGCTGCATAGGCCTGAGTTCACGAGGCCAAAACAAAAAGCGTATGAATAAAACTGAGCTTAAAACTAAAAATCGCATCGCACGCCACAACCGCATCCGCGCACGGGTGTCTGGTACTGCTCTGCGCCCTCGCCTTGCGGTGTACAAGAGCAACCGTTACCTCCATGCACAGCTTATCGACGATGAGGCTCGCGCAACGCTCGTAGGTGCTTCGACCAAAGATGTTGCACCTAAGGCTAAGAAGATGGACGGCGCAAAGGCGCTTGGAGAGGAGATGGCAAAGCGTGCGAAGGATCTTGGTATAACCGAGGTGGTGTTTGACCGTGGCGGCTTCCGCTACATTGGCCGTGTTGCTACCTTTGCTGACGCAGTTCGCGCAGGAGGAATCAAATTGTAATTTTTATGCAAGAGACGACTGAAAACATGGTACATACGACCCCTACAGAGGCACAGACATCTGCACCGGCAGTAGCGCCGGCTGCTCAGACTACTGCCGACAACCGCGGACGTGGTGGTCGTGGTGGCGACCGCGGTGGCCGTGGTGGCCGTGGTGGCCGCCCGGGCAGCTCACGTGGTCCGCGTCAGGAGCGCAAGAGCGAGTACGACCAGAAGATGATCAATATCCGCCGTGTGGCGCGTGTGGTCTCTGGCGGTCGCCGCTTCTCGTTCTCTGTGGCTATCATCATCGGTAACAAGAAGGGCAAAGTAGGTGTAGGCCTTGGCAAAGCAGGCGACACTTCGCTCGCTATCGACAAGGCTGTTCGCAACGCTAAGAAGAACATGATTACGGTAAATCTCACCAAAGACTCTTCTATCTCGCACGACGTTTCTGCTAAGTACAACGCGTCAGTGGTAACCCTTATACCGGCAACAGGCCGTGGTTTGGTGGCAGGCTCCTCAGCACGTCTCGTGCTTGAGCTCGCTGGTGTTTCAAACATCATTGCTAAGATGCACTCCGGTTCCAAGAACGGCCTCAACAACGCGCGCGCAACCATAGAAGCGCTTAAGTCGCTCAAGGCGTAAACAAATACCACTATGCAACTCAACGAACTTAAACGAGTAACCCCAAACAAGAAAGGAAAGCGCGTCGGCCGCGGAGGCAAGCGTGGTAAGACCTCTGGTCGTGGCACTAAAGGTCAGAAGGCGCGCGCTGGTCACAAGATGCGCCCAGCTATCCGCGAAATCCTTAAAAAGCTTCCAAAGCAGCGCGGTTATGCATTTGCAAGCATCCAGCCTGCAGCGCTTGTGGTAAACCTCAAGGACCTTGAGACGCACTTCAACGCAGGCGACACAGTAAACGCAAAGACACTCTCAGAGCGTGGCCTTATCCGTGTCCGCAAGAACGCAACGTCTATTCCGGCGGTAAAAATTCTCGGTACGGGCGAGCTCACTAAGAAGCTCACTTTTGTAGGTTGTAAGGTCTCTGAAGTTGCAAAGGTAGCAATAGAGAAAGCGGGCGGTTCTATACAGTAGTTCACCTCACAAATAAATACTATGAGTGCATTCGCACAGAAAATTTCACTGCTCATCTCAGACCGGGGGCTACGCAATAGACTCTTGGTGGTGCTTGGCGCGCTCGTAGTTTTCCGCATACTCGCCGCTATACCTATCCCAGGAGTAAATTCCATCCAACTCCAGGCGTTTTTCAATAGCAACCAATTCTTTGGTCTCTTGAACCTTTTCTCGGGTGGAGGGCTCTCAAGCCTCTCTATCGTGCTTCTTGGCGTTGGCCCTTACATTACTGCGTCGATCATTATGCAGCTGCTCACACTCATGATCCCTCGCATCAAGCAGATGTACCAAGAGGAGGGGGAGGCGGGCCGCATTAGGTTTGCTCAATACTCGCGCTTCCTCTCAGTGCCTATCGCAGTAGTGCAGGCTATCAGTTTCCTTATCATCCTTGAACGTCAGGGTGTTGTTTCTCACCTCTCACCATTTCAGTTCGCAGTAAATATCCTCGTAGTGACCGCAGGCTCGGTGCTCCTTATGTGGATCGGTGAGCTTATCTCTGAGTATGGTTTAGGCAACGGTGTCTCCCTTATCATCTTCGCTGGTATCGTTGCTGCTTTACCATCTCAGGTAAGTCAGGCAATATTTGCATTTGATGCAACGCAGATCCCGATCTACCTCGCATTCTTTGTTGCGGTGTTTGTGGTTATCGCAGCCGTAGTTGCTCTTACTGAAGCGGAGCGTCCAGTACAGGTGACCTACGCTAAGCGTGTGCGCGGCCTTAAGTTTGTTTCAGGTGGCGGTTCTACCTACCTCCCATTGCGCCTTAACCAGGCAGGCGTGATCCCTATCATCTTTGCGCTCTCCCTCCTCCTTATTCCACAAATGTTTGCAAGTTTCTTTGCAACCTCAGGCAACCCAGTACTCCTCTCTATCTCAACCGCTATACTCGGTGCATTCCAAAACCTTGCGCTCTACGGTGCTCTCTACTTCATCTTTGTATTCTTCTTTACCTACTTCTACACCGCAGCTACGTTCGACCCGAAGCAGATAGCAGAGAACCTCCAGAAGAATGGTGCGTTCATCTCTGGTG
The DNA here is from genome assembly GCA_964411175.1 of uncultured Candidatus Saccharibacteria bacterium. Taxonomy (GTDB): domain Bacteria; phylum Patescibacteriota; class Minisyncoccia; order Phycocordibacterales; family SBAW01; genus GWA1-54-10. The sequence goes on from CAYPJX010000011.1 coordinate 4,354, forward strand.
TTCGTCCTGGTGAACACACCTCTGAGTACCTAACTCGCATCATCACGCGCATTACCTTCGTGGGTGGCGTATTCTTGGGTTCTATTGCAGTACTTCCTATCATCATGCAGTCGATAACTAACGTGCAGTCACTGGCACTTGGTGGCACGGCGCTTCTCATTGTGGTTTCGGTTATTCTCGACCTCGCGCGCCGCATTGACGCGCAGATCTCTATCCGCGAGTATTAGTAGTGATGAAACAGGGTACGCTTATTCTCGTTATTGGTCCGACCGGTAGCGGGAAGGGCACGCTCCTTGAGGAGGTTCGGAAAAACATTCCGGATCTTGTCTTTCCCGTATCCTGCACCACTCGCGTTATGCGTCCTGGCGAAGTTGAGGGGCAGACCTACTACTTTGTGTCTCGCGATGAGTTTGAAACGCGCCGCGAGCGAGGAGAATTTCTTGAGTGGGCCGAATATGGCCACAACCTTTACGGCACACTAAGGTCGGAGATCTTGCCGGCTGTGGAAGAGGGAAAGACAGTTATACGAGAGATAGAAGTGCAAGGCGCACGCCAAATACAACAAATCCTATCCCGGGATCTTTTGCGCATCATATACGTCGATGCTGGTTCTTGGGAGGATCTAGAGCGTCGTATTATGCTCAGGGCCCCTATAGGAGCCCCTGAACTTGAAGCGCGCCGCAAGCGCTACGAAGACGAAACCAGTTTTAAGGCTCAGGCGGATATTGTGGTTGAAAATCGCGACGGCGAACTGGAAGATGCGAAGAGGCAGTTTGAAGATGCGGTGCGCACTATCATGAAGCGCTAATTTTTATTACAATACCCTTTGTGAATCAACGAACACTTATCTTCTTAGGTCCCCAAGGCAGCGGCAAGGGTACGCAGGTAAAACTCTTAAAAGATCGTATAGTGGCGCAGGATACGCAGACCCCTATTGTTCACTTCGAGATGGGTAAAACGCTTCGAGATATTGCCTCGAAGGAAAACTACACCTCGAAGCTCATGCAGGAGGTTATACATCGCGGCGAACTAGTGCCGTTCAATATTAGTTGCAGCGTCTTCACGAACTTTCTCTTCGACCACATGCAGGGCAACGAGCACTTGCTTATCGACGGTTTCCCTAGGTCTGAAACTCAGATGGAAGTAGTGAAGACCACCATGGAGTTCTATAAGCGAGAAGCTCCGATTGTCATACATATAAATATCTCAGACGAAGTTGGCATAGAACGCCTACTTAAACGTGGACGCCAGGACGACACCGAGGAAACTATTCGTCGCAGGCTCGCCTGGAGCAGGGAAGAGTGGGAGAAAATACTCGTTCGACTCAAAAGTAATTCGGCGTATACTGTGCTCGAGATCAATGGCGACCAAAGCGTCGAAGAGGTACACAAGGAAATCCTCTCCGGTCTCAACTTTGCATGATTATAGTCAACGAACAGGAGCGAGAGTCGCTGCGCACCTCGGGCCGCATGCTCGCTGAGGTGCTTACCGAAGTTGCTGCTTTGGTGGTACCTGGCGTCACTACAGCAGCACTCGATATTGCGGCGGAGAAGGCAATACGCGCGCGGGGATGTGTCCCTGCGTTTTTAGGCTACCAGCCTGAAGGGGCAAACTACCCGTTCCCCGCAGTGCTGTGTGTGTCAGTAAATGAAGAGATAGTGCACGGTATTCCGCGCGAGTCGGTAACACTGGTCGACGGCGACATCGTAACGCTCGACCTCGGCCTCTCCTATGACGGCTACTTTACAGACTCTGCACTTACGGTGCCTGTGGGAGAGATTTCCAAAGAAGACCAAGAGCTACTCGACGCAACAGATGAAGCACTTGCTGCTGCCATAGCGGCAGTACATGCAGGGGTGCGCACCGGGGACATTGGTGCAGCAGTTGAGGAGGTAGCAAAACGCCACAAATTTTCGATCGTTGAGGATTTAGGCGGCCACGCAGTCGGCCGCGCGGTGCATGAGCAGCCCTATATAGCTAACTTTGGTAAAAAAGGGAAAGGGGAGGTGCTTCCCGAGGGGATGGTGATCGCGCTTGAACCCATGCTCTCTCGTGGCAGTCCGCGCATAGTGCTCGATGAGCAAGATGAGTGGACCTACTGCACCGGCGACGGCTCCCGGGCCGCGCATTTTGAACACACTATTATCGTGACCCGAGATGGTGCAGAAGTGTTAACTAAACGCTAAAGCCCTTGCAAAATAAGGGGTTTTGTTGTAGAGTCGGCTCTATATATGCAACACCCAAAAGAGGAGAAGACATTCGTAATGATCAAGCCAGACGGCGTCCGCAAGGGCCTCGTAGGTGAGATTATCCGCCGCATGGAGCAACGTGATCTTAAAGTGGTAGCTTTGGAGATGTTTCAGCCGACCCGCAAGGAGATGGATGCACACTACCCTAAGGACGTAAAGTGGCTCTCCCGTATAGGCGAGAAGACCACCGGCACCTACCAGAAGTACGGTTATGACATCAAGAAGGACTTCGGCACGACCGACCTCCTTAAGATCGGCACCGAGGTGCGCAAATGGCTCATCGACTTCATGATCTCTGCACCTATGGTTAAGATGGTGGTGCAGGGCGTGCATGCAGTAGACATGGTCCGTAAAATCGTAGGCCCTACCATGCCATATTTGGCTGAGATGGGTACTATCCGCGGCGACTACTCTGCAGACTCAGCTATCTCTGCTAACATGGAGCGTCGCGCAGTCTTTAACCTCGTACATGCATCAGAGACTCCTGAGGAAGCAAAACATGAGATCTCCCACTGGTTTGGCAAGGACGCAATCTTTAAGTACAAGCGCTTCGGCGTTGACTTCGACTAACGGAGTCCGGTACAATTTTTGTAGACTACGAAGGCAAATGTCCTTAAGTGATCTACAGGGAGTTCGAAAACCCTCGGGCCGTGCGACAACACCGTGGTGTTGTCCATAGAACACCCACTTGGTAACAAAGTAGACACTTGCCTTCGCAGTCCAGAAGACCTCACCTAAGCGGTGGGATTTTTTGTTTATAACGAAGCGCAAATATCCTTTATACTAGAAAGGTGCAATCAAAAATACATTTTTACGGTGGTACGGGCTCTGTAACAGGAGCCAATTTTCTTTTGGAGTCGGGTGATACTAAATTCTTGGTCGACTGCGGCCTGGCACAAGGGAGGCATAACGCGGAAGAAGATAACTGGAAGCCATTTGCCTACAACCCAGCAACCATACCGCTCCTCATTGTTACCCATGCACATATCGACCATATAGGAAAAATCCCCAAGCTCGTGAGGGATGGTTTTAAGGGTAAGATTCTCTCCACCGAGGCAACACGTGCTATGGCAGAGCCCTTACTTGAAGACAGTATGGAGCTTTTGGCACACGACGCTCAAAAACACGGCCTTCCGGAACTGTATGACAAACCAAACATACACACAGCGCTCTCTTTGTGGGAGGGGATAGGCTACCATGAGCCTCGCGACATTGGCGGTGGCTTTACTGTTGAGTTCCTCGATGCAGGGCATATCTTGGGGTCTGCGATGGTGAAGGTTACCAGGGA
>CAYPJX010000011.1:7900-15244 GCA_964411175.1 uncultured Candidatus Saccharibacteria bacterium
AGGGAGGGGAAGACAATGGTCTTTACCGGAGACTTAGGTGGGGGCAATTCGCCGCTTTTGGCCCCGCACGAGAAGCTGGGCAACATCGACTACCTGCTCATGGAGAGCGTGTATGGCGACCGTGTCCGCACCAACGACCAGGGCCACGTCGACGAGCTTAAGAAAGCTATTAACGAAACCTATACCAAGGGTGGCACGGTGCTCATACCCGCATTTTCAACCGAGCGTACGCAGGATATCATCTTCGAGCTCAAGGGTCTGCGGGAGAAAGGGGAGATACCCGAGATTCCTGTCTACATAGACTCACCGCTCGCAGAAAAAATAACTGCAGCCTACGTGGCACATCCTTCATACTTTTCTCCGGAGATACAAGAGCGCATTACAAGTGGCGAGCGTCTCTTTTCATTTGCCGGGCTTCGTATGGTGCAAAGCGCCGACGAGTCGCGCACACTTCATGCACATGGGGGTCCGAAGATAATAATTGCAGGCTCTGGTATGAGTAACGGTGGACGCGTACACGCACATGAACAGTCTGTGCTTCCAGATAAAAACTCAACCGTACTTATTGTGGGTTACCAAGCTGCGGGCAGCCTTGGCCGCAGGCTGGTTGAGGGTGAGAAAAAAGTGCTTATACAGGGGCAAAAGGTTGAGGTACGCGCGCAGGTGAAAGTCATCTACGGCTACTCAGCACATATGGATGGCAAACAACTCCTCGACTTTGCTGCCGACGTAGCAGGTTCGGTTAAGCAGGTTTTCGTAGTGATGGGTGAGCCGTCGGCATCTACTTTTTTGGCGCAACGCATCCGCGATTACACTGGCGTGAAGGCGCTGGCACCCAAAGCGGGGGACAGTGCAGAAGTGGAGTTATAAGGTTTGGTACAATACTTTTAATGGAAGATAAAAATTCGCATTTGCAGATCAAGATCGCAGTATCAGGTGCAGCAGAAACTGGCCACTGTGGCATAGACGCCTACGACAAAGGCATTGCACTTGGTGCAGAGGTTGCCAAGCACGGCGCCATACTCGTCTCTGGTGCTACCACGGGCTTTCCTATGTGGTCGGCTATGGGTGCTAAGCAGGCAGGAGGCTTCTCGCTCGGCTTTTCTCCAGCTAACACCGAGCGCGAGCATGTAGAGGTATTTAAGCTTCCGCTTGAGTATATGGACGTTATCGTCTATACCGGCTTTGGCTTCCCAGGCCGCGATCTTATCATGACCCGCTCGTCGGACGCAGTGCTCTTTGGCTGTGGACGCATAGGCACCATACACGAGTTCACTATTGCTTTTGAAGACCGTAAACCAATAGGTATTCTTGAAGCAGATTGGGAGACTGACGAGGTCTTCAAGAGTATCCTCGACAATGGTCATCGTCCGAGCGAGAAGATACTCTTTGATACTGACCCTAAAGCTCTGGTTGAACGTATTATAGAGCTCGTTAAAAAAGATAAAGAGGCACTTCTGCCAGCAACGCCGGACCTAAGCCAAATGATCTTCGAAAAGAAAACCCCGCAATAAGCGGGGTTTTCTTTATGCTATTTTCTTTGCGATTCGAGCGAAGGTTTCGGGAGACTTCTCTGCGATCGTTGCGAGCATTTTGCGGTTGAGTGTAATGCCCTGCTTCTTGAGCCCGCCGATGAGCTTGGAGTAGGAGAGGGTCTCGCTTACCTGGTCGAGCCCGGCGTTGATGCGGACATTCCAGAGGCGACGGAAGTCGTTCTTCTTGTCGCGGCGGTGTGCGAACGAGTACTTACCCGCGTGCGCGATAGCCTCGCGTGCCTGACGCTCCTTTGTAGAGCGACCGAAGCGATAACCCTTTACCGCGCGCAGTACATTGCGACGGGTCTTTGCTGACGTTTTTCCTCCTTTTACGCGTGCCATACCTTAAATAAAACTCTTGTAATTAAAACTTAATGTAGCGCTGAGCAACCTTTGCCGTGATGGTAGTTTCAGGAAGACCCTGTGTGCGGCCCTTCTTGAGCTGTGATGCGCGGTTCTCCTTTGCGTTGAAATGGTTCTGACCCGCCTTACGTGCAACAACCTTACCATTGCGCGTTACCTTGAGGCGCTTCAAAAATGCCTTATTTGTCTTCATTCCTTTCATACGTGATTGTTGTTTGCTACTGTTTTTTACCTACTTTCTCTAAAACCGTGCTCAGGCCCTTGGGGCTTTTTGCTATCGGGTCTGCAAGCTTGTAGGGCTCGGGGATCATCTTGAGAAACAGCTCAAGGCGGTCCTTAAGGAAATTGAACTCCATATACTTGTAGCGCCCCCATAAAAAGAGGTCTACTTTCACGCGATGGCCTTCCTTGAGCCATTCTGCAGCTTTTTTGGCCTTTAAATTAAGGTCATTTTCGCCCGTCCCTATTTTGACCTGTACGCCCTTGGTCTCCGTAACGTGCGACTTCGCCTTCATTTCTCGGCGCTTTTTCTGCTGTTCGTAATGGAATTTACCATATTCCATGATTTTTGCAACAGGCGGGACGGCATTTGGAGATATTTCTATAAGGTCGAGTTCGAGTTCCTCAGCACGGGAAAGGGCCTCAGATATAGGCAAAACCCCATAGTTTTCACCCTGGGGGCCTATAACACGCACCTCTGCGGCACGGATCTGCTTATTTACTCGAGTCGTATCCAAAGCGGGTATGTGCCCCTAACTATACAAGGAAAAGCAAATAACGGCAATTGAGCCATGGAGGCCCTTCAAAGCCGCTCGACAGGCGGCCGTGGTCGTGTATTCTCGACCTAGACCGGTATGGAGGAGAGTGGCCATGAGCCAGAAAAGACCAAACATCGTGCAGGCCGAGTTCTTTTTGGTTGGTGGGGAAGAGGAGGACCTGGCGGCAGTTATGCGCAAAGCCCGTGAGCGTGTTGATGAAGCCGTCGAGGAAATCCTGCGCGGCAATCCGCCGCATATCTTTGACGCGCGCATCAAGGCAGGGGTGCGCTTCTTCGATGAGCGGGGTGTTGTGTCGCGAGTTGTGAAAAAAATTCGTGCGTACCGTAAACACTACGAAGTGCTACAGCACAGACTCACGGCAAAGGGGAAGGCGAGCCTCCTGCTCAAAGTTCAATTATGGTGGGTGGTTGAGCGGATACGCCAACTTGAAGGTATGGGCCGTTTCAATATCGTGCTTCAAGAACTCAAGCACGCGCTGCATTCTAAGCGGGCTGTTGCCCTTGAAGAGTTCGACCACACGTATCGCCCGATCGCCGACAACGAAGTCTATGAACTGCTCGATTCTGTTAGTCGAGCAAGGTCGGTGGTTTGGGTCTTTGTGTTTGCTCATAATGAACTGTGCAGCAACACACAGACCGGGTTGGCCTACGCCATGTAGACTAAGTCGCCTTTGGGAACCCAGAGGCGACTTTCTTTTTTGAAGTATCTTTTTTGTACGAACGCCGGTTCTAACTGGTATGACCAAGAACCCAATACTCAACGCGTTAGGTGCCCTTACGTATATAGCGCTACTCGCTTCATGTGCCGTGTACGGAGAATCGCTTTTTAAGCTGCTGCCACTTAGTAACGTGCCGGTCGTTTTTGCGCCTATTATCGTACTTTCAGTATTTGTGTTCTCTGCTGCACTTATGGCCTACTTCTTTATCTACCAGCCACTCCTACTTTCGTTAGCAGGGGAGAAGCAGAAAGCACTGGTCTTCTTTCTACAGACCATAGGTTCCTTCGCCCTGTCGGTAGTTACTCTGGTTACTATAGGTATCATCGCCTCTACGTTTATGTCGGGAGGCATGTAGGTGCCGATATAACTATATTTTGCAACATATAATCGTAGTGAAACTAGGTTGAGGTGAAGTTAAGCAGCGTAGCTACCTAGAACTTTTAGAACAGCGGTTACACGGGGCTAAGCCCTTCTCAACCACTACTTTTAATAAGGCTCAAAATGGTTACTTACGTTTCGCTTGAGGGGTCCTGTAAAACTCTTTATCCACACGGAGTATGAAACAACACTTGCGGCAATGCCGCTTGGCGATATGATCAATAGCAACAGGGCAAATCGCCAGACGATTTGGCCTCTTTTTATTTTGTGGCCGTGTCTGATGATTCGCCCTCGGATCATCCATGCCGATAGAACCTCAAAAACCTTACATATCTTCAAAACAAGCCGCAAAGAAATTCGGCCTCACGAGCGACCATATCGGTCTCTTATGTCGCCGCGGTAAAGTGCAAGCTCTCTTATGGGGAAGGGTGTGGTATGTGAGCGAACCGTCGCTTAACTTGTATGCAAAGAAAAATTCTGAAGTTAAGGAGTTACGTAAACGGGAGCTTTCTAAACAGTGGCGAGCGGCGTGGACCGCTGCCATACTAGCGTTACTTTTTTGTGGTGTCGCACCACAAGTATCTGCAGACTATGTGACTGTTCGTGTGGAGCCTTTGTATAGTGCCGGCCCCGCCGACTCCCTACAAGACAAAATTACAAGTGCACTTCAGAATTTTGAAGTGCCTGCAGTACATCCGCCTCAACTTCAAGCCTCGGTCGCACAAGCTTTCGTACCGACGCCGACTCTCGCTCTTTCCGACCTTGGTTCGCTTTTGTACCAAGGAGTGCTTGAGCTCGGAGATATAACCGCATCGGTAGTCGAGGCGGGGCAGGCCCCTGTCTACGTAACATACATAACGCCTCCTCAAGAAGATGCTAGCGCGTATCTTGCAGCACTTGTTGAGGCAAACTCTTTTTTGAGTGACACGAATGAGGCAATGTTTGGTCTTTATGCGCAGTCACTTGCTGGTGTTGGAGCCGCTGTTCGTTTCGACGCAGAGCAATTTGTATACGTATGGGATAAAACGTTTGGAGCGTTTGGAGAATATTTTGTGCAAGACCTCTCAAGGCTCAACGACATGCAGGTCTCTTTCTATTTTGCTGCGGCCCATAAGATTGAACTCGCCTATGCTGCTTTTGCCGACTATGCCGATGCTGCACTCACTCTCGACTCGTCTATCAGTGTGGCGTCGGTGTCCCTTGCTCCTATTGCCCTACCTGGAGGGGAGGTTGTCTCTGACATAGTAGATGGACTTAAGTACTTTGCTGCAGACTTGTTTGGCGGTGCGCCCTCTACCACAGTAGTTCAGCCTGGGTGCGGCAACTAAGCACAGCCTACACCGTTTGTAATATATAGAGGTGTGTGTTTGTATAAGAGAGGAGAAGCACAAACGAAAGGAGTTCTTTTGAACGGAGAAACAGGTCGCCGACTTTGGCTGGTCTATTTTTCTGTTTAAGCACATATCACAAAGTGATGGGCTGTTCGCGGGGTTGCCTGCGCATGTGCCAGACTACAGTCTCAACAGTAATGGAGTATTGCGAGTGTATATTCGCACCACGACGATCGCTCTTTCTCTGCTTATGCTGTCGGCACAGCCGTCGATAGCTGAGGTAATGAAAGCAAGTTGGTATGGCCCTGGCTTCCAGGGCAAAGACATGGCAAATGGTGAGCCGTTCAATATGAACGCATACACCGTGGCACATAAAACCCTTCCATTGGGTACGTGCTTGAAGCTTACCAATCTTGAAAACGGTCGTACTGTCAATCGCGTCGAAGTGACAGACCGCGGGCCCTACATCAAAGGCCGCCAGCTGGATGTCTCTAAAGCAGTCGCGCAGCATCTGGGCTTCATCGGAGCCGGTACTGCGAAACTACAAGCCGTAAAGGTGGACTGCGCATAGTCGACGCCACATGTAAAAGGGCGCTCTATCCCGGGAGGGGATAGAGCGCCCTATTTTTATATTCAGCTTACCTGAAGAGACTAATTGCAGGTGTAGTCTGTGCCGTTTGTGAGGGCGGCGGCCTGGGTGGTGTAGCCACCCTTTGAGGTACCCAAGCTGTCTATACACCAGAATGTGCCACTCGCTAGTTTAGCGGTAGCTGCATATGCGGTACCTGAGTTGTTAATTGAGACAGCGCCCGTAGAAGCTGCACAAATGGTGACACCATTGATCTTCCTTATATCTTTAGCCAAAGCCAGCAGATCTCCGTTTGGGGTTGTAGATGTTTGTACCGCACACCCAGTGATTTCGGGGGTTAGAAAATCTGATGGATATCGGTTATTTTCCGCATACAGTTTCTCTGCTAGTCCCTGAATGTTTTCCATGTTGGTTCGTATGCGCGCATCACGAGCAGATTTGGTCATACTTGATGCGGCAACGACCGCAATACTGGTAAGCATCCCTAAAATACTTACCACTATTAGTATTTCTATAAGAGTAAAACCCTTACTATTGCGTACCATAAATCCTTATGTACGGCTTGTCTGTGGTGATAGTCATACTACCAGGCAGGTTAAACGAGATTGCTGCCGCAGCTTCGCTGTCTGCTGCCAAAAGCCTGTAGAAGATACCGATGTCTGAAGATGTTGTTGTGTTTTGGGTTCGGTCAAAGACCAATGCGTAGCTCGTTCCTGAATTTAGGGTTATTGGGGAAGGGAAGTTGAAGCAAGTTTGCTGCCCGGAGATAAACCAGTCGACATACTGACCAGTAAATGGATAAGGGCTTGAGTAGCCAAGTAAGCCTCCAACAGTGTTTGCGTCGGTCATGCTATATATACCAAGCTTTACGGTTGGATCAGTTACCTCGTATGAATCAATAGCTAGACAAATGGTGTATACATCGGTTGTGAACAGGGGAGATATGCGTGCAGCTGCGTTGTACGTAGTTCCGTTTATAAGGTTTGCAGTAATCTGCCCATCCTCACCGTTGAACGTAGGCCAGTACTCATAGACGAGGCCAGGAGGAGTCGTAAACACGCCCACCTCAAAAGAGGTTGCTGCAGCAATGTTTCCCGCAGTGTCTTTTGCATTACACATTACAGTGGTGGTGCCGAGGATAAATGTCGACCCTGATGCTGGTGCGCAGTTTACTTCTACAACCGTATCTACATCGTCAGTAGCAATCGGGTTGGTGTAGGTAACCATTGCGCCTGATGAGTTGCCTCCGACAGAAATATTTTCGTGCGGCCCAATAACCGGAGCTACTTTGTCTACTACAAGCACCAAGAAGCTTATAGGCAGTGCGTGGTTGCCTGCGGTGTCTAGCGCGGTGCAGGTGACGGTAGTGGTGCCAAAGTCAAAGAGTGAGCCAGACGCAGGAGTGCAGGTAGGCGTTACTACCGCGTCGATATCGTCGGTAGTGGTGGGCAGATTATAGGTAACAATCTTGCCCGCTGGCGTACCCCCTACGACCACGTCGTCATGTTGGCCAATGACAGGTGCTTCGGTGTCTGGAGGGAGGTTAACCATAACGTTAAAGAAGCTGGTCGCAGTGTTGTTTGCGGCGTCTTTTGCAGTGCAGGTTACTTTAGTGGTACCTACCGGGAAGGTGGTGCCTGAAACAGGGCTG
>CAYPJX010000012.1:0-5643 GCA_964411175.1 uncultured Candidatus Saccharibacteria bacterium
TTGCATGCCTTTTCCACGCCGCCAGCATTCATCCTGAGCTAGGATCAAACTCTGACATTAAAGATTGGGTTTAAATCCAATCAGTCTTCTTGATGATCGGAACAAGAGAAAAGTGACCAGCCTTTTACAGCTGATTACGATTGTTCTTGTTACCTCCCTGGTGGATAAACCAGAAAGGATTTCTTTTGCTTGCTTGTCACCCGCCGCTTCCCTCCGGATAGAGGTGCGCTCGGGCTATTGATCGGTGTGATCAATTTGAACAATGTGTTCTCAATTACAGTATGAAGTTTTCAATGTCCGGCCTTAAGTCTCGGTTTTACCGGCCCAGCTGGGCGAAAATAAAACCGCCTGAAAGGCAGTACAAGTAGTATAGCCATATTTTGGGCCCCGTCAAGCCTCCCCTGGGGACTGTTTTTAGGGCTTTTTAGGGCCTAAAATAAGGGCAAAAACAGGTCTTTTTATCTGCGTAAAAACAGAATAGAAATCTATAACTTTTCAAAGAGAAAGCTCAGAAACTAGAGGTCATATTGGAACTGATTTTTTGCTACGTACTTAGACTTTTTAATATATTCAATAAGCACGTCGTAAAAATAGATTGCATTTGCTTCTATAGGTTGACCGTGTGCATTTGCCTTAAGGTGAATGTCGGTTTTCGCTGAATGCGAGGGATTCTGCACCACTTCAATCTGGTATTTTTCATTTAGGAAATACCCGGTTTGTCCCACTTTCAAATCAGTCAATTGGCGCGCCAGTGGACTAGCGTACCGGTCGTAAAGTCTATCATCACGAGAGTCACTTACCACAGCTGCTTCTCTTATTTTTTCAAGAGTGCTTAGAAATTTCTTTTTTCCATGTAGTAGTGAAATCAAGAGTCTTATTGAGATATCCATAGATTCTCTAACAGTGTCTGAAAAGATTGGATCGCCCTTGTGTCCCTTTTTGAGCACACTAAAAGAATGCTTAAGGGGTTTGTAAATTTGACGCACATTTATCTCACTTATATCAAAAGCCCGGCCCAAGACTTCCTCTAGAAAATTTCTAATAACACCGCTACCGTCTTTCAAAGTATGTTCTTCGTATTTGATACCTCGAACAAGGTGCGGGATACTTTCACGAATAGCTTTTGTATTATCAAACTCATAAGGTTCAATTGTAAAAAACTTATCTAGATAACCTGAAAAGTCTACACTGGGACCATATCTGTGGTGAAAAATACTTTCCAAATTGTCGACACTTCCAACAACAATAATATGATCAAAACCGAATTTGTTATCGTTATCGTTCTCCATGTGTGCAGAGAGTACATTTAAAATCCTAAATATATGTTCAGGGTCAATACGATCGAAATCGTCGACCACTAATACACTTCTTTTATCTCCCTTGAGTTCTTGGATTCTTTGCCTAAGGAGCTCACTTACGTAGTCAGTGCCGATAGTGTCAACTTCGGTTTCAATTTCTTTAAGAAATTTTTTTATTTGTTCTTCAGAGTTGCGAGTTTTCTTGAATTCTTGAAATTTTTTGTCCAACTCTAAGACATCCGTAAGAGGACGTCCGAGCTTTGCCAACGTTTGAGTGAAGGGATCTGGAGAAAGTTCGAGTAAATTACCTCCTATTTCCAAAGTAGATTTCAGAAATCCGTTGATTGAACCTTTGTCTTTACAAAAAGCTACAAAAAGTCTCAGCCAGTTTTCAGATCCTTTGTCCCCTTTTTTCTTAAAACCATCAGGATAGATTTTAAGAAATTCCATCAATATATCGTATTTGAGTAACTCAATTATATTTTCGTTACTTGAGATCTGATATCTAGTTGGATAAAGGTGGTATACGTCGTAACTTTCCTTATGAGCTTTAAAAAATTCTTTTAGAAAAAAGGTCTTACCAATTCCATATTGGCCAGAAAAGAATATTCTTTTGTTTTCCACGTCCTTTAGAAATTCTTCGAATCCTGCAGCTGGTGTGTCAATTGATATAAGAAGTGGGTCTGTTTTCATGCCTCAAATATACTCTTCTTTCACAAAACAAAAAGACTCGCCGGAAAACCAACAGGGGTCTTTTTGCTTTTGGTCGAACTTCCTTATTTATGTCTACGGCCGAGGAGGATGAGGCAAACGACCAGGGCATTGCCAAAAAGAATGTTGGCTGGCCAGAGCAGGTTTGGGAGGTCGTAGATAGTGGTCGAGAGCGCTGCCGCCACCGCCGAGAGGGCTACCAAGAGGTATGAAAGGAGCGTCTCCGACTTCGGGTCCTTGTAGGCTTTTATAAACGTCGGCACCGCTGCAAGCACGTCTGCCGCCACCGAAAATATTAGTGCAAAGAGCGGCGAGCCGGTGGTCTGCCACAGCACAATAGCCGCGAGCGCCAAGACAAAACACGTTACATCGAGCTTCCCATATTTTTTGTAGCCATAGCCCACAAGGCCGAGCAGCGCGATAAGCCCCACCGTCCCCACTTCGGCAAGCGGCAGCACTATCGAAAGCGACGCGCCTTCGCTAAACTGTGCCGCAGCAAAGATAGCCTGCACTAGGCACCATATCCCCCACGACACCACGTTCGGCCTCGTGGTGCCCTTGAGCATGTCGCGGATATACGGCACCGCAGAGGCAACCGTTAAGAGGCCCGCTGCCCACGCCATCAGCACATGAAATTCCATCAATGTATTGTACCCGAGCAAAAAGGGGTATACTGCGCCTATGAGGTACGACTTCGCGGTTATCGGCGCGAACGGCATGCAAGGCAAAATTGCTGCGCGCGACCTGCTTGAGTCTGGCTACTCAGTGCTCCTATGCGCCAACGACCGTCTACACTTAGACCCGCTCTTGAAGAAGAGTCAGAAGAAGGCAAAGTACATTCAAATCGACCTGCGAAAAATTGCAGATGTAAAAAAGAAGCTTAAGGGCACCGGTATCTCGGTGCTTGTTAATTGTGCAGTAGACGACTACAACCTGGTAGTTACCAAGCTCGCCGCCGAGCTTGGGGTTCACCTGGTTGACCTAGGCTCGGAAATCCCCATGTACAAAGAGCAAGAAAAGCTCGACCCTCTGTTTAAAAAGAAAAACCTTATCGCGATCTCGGGAGCGGGCTCTACCCCAGGCATCAACAACGTAATGTTACGCCACGTAGCAGACCGCTTCGACACCATACACACGGTACACATAGGTTTTGTGTGGGACTCAAACATGGAGGTCTTTTTGCCGCCATTCTCTATGGACGCTATCACCTACGAGTTTGAGGACCCAGCGGTTGTATTTGAAAACGGCACGTTTACTGAGAAGCTCCCCACCACGCCAACCTAACTAGACCATGTATACATGGAGATAGGCAAACAAGCGGTGCATCATACCAAACACGTAGAGCACTACTCGGTAGCAAAAAATCTTAAGCGCAAGGGAGTAAAAAATGTGATGGTGTACGGCGGCTTCCCTGAGTACTCCTACAACACCATAGTGACGCTTCTAAAAAACGGCTTCCTGAGCAAAAAGCCGCTCATGGTCGACGGCAATAAGATACGCCCAATAGACGCAACCATCGAGGTGCTGCGCCAGATCCCCATCCCCAAAGGCTACACCGAACGCGAAAATTTGTGGGTCAAAGTATACGGCACCAAAGGCGGCGAGAAGCACGTTGAGGAGATGGACTGCATCGCAAAAACCATTCCCGGCTGGGAGGAGGCAACCTGCAACATAGACACGGGCTTCCCTATCTCAATAATGGCACAGATGGTAAAAAACGGAGAGATAATTGGCAGCGGCTTTCACTCGCCGGAAACTATCGTGCCTCCAAAACCGTTCTTCAAGCACTTAGGTAAGAAAAAAATCTATGTGTACGACAACGGCAGAAAAATAAACTAGCGTAAGCGAGCGAGTACTGCATCTACCTGCGCATGAAGTTCCTCTAATGAACCGTTGTTTAAAATGATGGCATCTGCACCTTTGAGCACCGCGCGGATGTTGGGGCCGCTCCCTGTGGCACCCTCCTCTTCCCTTTGTGTGTCGCTCACAAACTGCTCAAAGGTTACGTTGTCCTTCTCGCCTTCTTGGCGGGCAAAGGCGCGCTCGTAACGCTTTTTAATGTCGGCATCGACGCCAAGTATTTTGCCCCCAATACTGCGGATGTAGTCAGCTTCGCTTACGCGGTGTATCGACTCCAAGATATAGTCTTTGTGGCCCGCCTGGTGCGCTTTTTCATGAGAGACATGCAGTATGCCTCCTTGAGGCCTCACCCGCATGAGCTCGTTTGCCAAGTTAGACAGATTTTCGCGAGTGGGAGCCTCGCCACGCTCCTTAAGCATCTCCTTAAGAATTCCGGAGCTCGAAAAATGTTCGAAGCCTTTCGACTTCAAATACTCCACCACTGTGCCCTTTCCTGCGCCCAAGGTACCTGTGATACCGATTATCATGAGGAAAAACTATTTCTTAGCCTGCGCTTTGCGGTGAGAGAAGTCGTTCCACACCACCAAGAGCGGCGACGCGAGGAAGATAGACGAGTACGTACCGGCAATCATACCGACAATGAGCGTGAGTGCGAAGTCGCGGGTTGACTCTGGGCCCATGAAGTAGAGTGCTGCGAGCACGATGAGCACGGTGAGTGAGGTGTTGATTGAGCGAGTGAGCGTCTGCTTGATACTCTTGCTCACCACCACATCAAACTCCTCATGTTTGCTCTTATCCTGATTTTTCTTGAGATTTTCTCGGATACGGTCAAACACGACGATGGTGTCGTTGATAGAGATACCAAGAATGGTGAGCAGTGCCACTATGAAGAGCGAGTCTACCTCTGCATTATGGGTAAACCCTAAGAGTGCAAAGAGGCCTGCCGGGATGAGGATGTCGTGGAAGAGCGTGACAATGGCCACTACACCATACTTCCACGACGCCACCGGGCGTGACACGCCGCGGAAGGCAAACGCAATGAAGATGATGATAGACACAAGCACCAGTGCGATAGCTATCCATGCCTTCTGCAAGAGCTCAGCGCCGATGGTAGGACCTACTGAGTTAAATTGCTCTTCCTTAACCGAGCCAAGCGTGCCGAGGCTCGTGAGGAGCGTCTGGTGTTCATCTTGGGTGAGGTCGCGCTGGCGGAGGATGAAACCGTTCTCGCCCGTGGGCTGCACGCGTGTGTCCGTAATACCCATCGCTTCTGAAACGGCAACCACCTGCTCGGCGGTCGGGCGCTCAGTGCTGTAGCTTACTTCAAGGAAGGAGCCGCCGATGAGGTCGATACCCGGCTTGAGCCCCCACACGAATATAGCTGCAAGTGAAAGCACTGAGAGTAGCGCCGGGAGTATAAAGAAGTGGTACTTATATTTCATCCAGTTGGTTTGCATAGTGTTTATGTCTTCAATTATTTCTTGATGCCCGAGCGCATAAGGAAGTGGCCAATTTTGCTCTTCTCGCTGAGTCCTATCGCCAAGAGGAAGCTGCGAGAGATGGTGATAGCTGAAAGCATGGATACGATAACGCCGAGGCTAAACACCAGTGCAAAACCCTTAATGAGCGAGGTGCCGAACCAGAAGAGGATCACGCCTGCGATAATGTGTGCAATGTTAGAGTCGCGGATAGCGAGCCATGCACGAGCAAAACCTTCGCGTATTGCCGCCTCGGCAGATTTACCATCTGCAAGTTCTTCCTTCATACGCTCAAA
>CAYPJX010000012.1:5653-12415 GCA_964411175.1 uncultured Candidatus Saccharibacteria bacterium
TTTGCGTCGACCGCCAAACCTATAGAGAGTATAAGGCCCGCGATGCCAGCGGCGGTAAGCACCACCGGTATGAGCTTAAAGAGCACGAGCATGATTACCACGTAGATGCACAAAGAGAGCACCGCAACGAGTCCTGGCACACGGTACCAGAAGACCATAAAGACAGAGAGGATGATGAATCCTATCACTCCCGCAGCAACACCCGCCTGAAAGGCTTTATCGCCCAGTGTTGCACCGATGGTCTGAGTGCTTTCAAGCTCGATAGGCACCGGAAGTGCGCCGAGGTTAAGGTTGCGCACGAGTTCTTTTGCAGTCTCTGCAGTAAAGTTGCCAGAGATTATAGCAGTACCGTCGGTTATAGCTTCCTGTACCACCGGTGCCGACACCAACGCACCGTCGAGGAAGATAGCAACCTGTTTGCCTACATTTGCACGAGTTATGTCAGCAAAGAGCTTGGTACCCTCTGCGTTAAAGTCGACGCGCACCGTTGGAGTACCCGCAAAAGCTGAGCCGCTGTTACCAGTTGAAAACTGGAGTGTCGCACGGGTGAGGTACTTGCCGGAGAGGCCCGTGTCGAGAAATGCTTCCGGGTTAGCCTCGCCAGTTGCGAGTGTGGTCGAAGCTTCAAACCCTGGCTTTAAAAGCTTAAACTCGAGCTGCGGAGTTTCGCCTATCATCTTCACCGCCTTGTCGACATCGGTCACACCCGGGAGCTCAACAATGAGGCGATGTTCGCCGCCGCCGAGCGCACCTCCCTGTTGGGTCTGCACCAAAGGCTCGCCCACACCAAAAGCATTTACACGGCGCTCAATGACTGCCTGCAGAGCCTGGAGCGCCTCGTTTTCCTCACCAGATGCCACCTTGCTCGTGTCTGCCTTATACACCAAGTGAGAACCGCCCGAGAGGTCGAGACCGAGCTTAAATGCCCAATTACCCTGGCTTACCTCAGTTTTATATACAAAAAAGCCCAAAATAGCCGCGCCAATAAGAATCAGGACCGCAATATATCGTCGTGCAAACATGGGCCTTACGATATCAGTTAACCAACTTATCTTCAAGGCCTTTTTGGGGGTTATGAGCGGGGTTTTTGAAGCAAAAGTTCAAGCCAAGTCTGACCTTCAGCTTCGTTAACCAAACACTTAAGCATAAGGAATTCTACCGGGAAAGCCTCTATATTCTCTTTGGAGTACAGATAAAAGGTCCGGACGCCGTACTTGTCTCGTTTGGTAAGCTCTTTGTATTTGGGCCCCCACTTAAGGCTCGCGCGCACCAACCCGCCAGGAACAAGCGAGTTATACATGGCATCAAATACTTTTTTAAGCTTCGCCTTCTCGGTGTGCATGAGAGAAGCAAATGCAAAAATGATGTCGAGGTTTTTTGGATAGTCGCATTTTTCAAGGTCGGCTACGGTAAATTTACCGCGAGGCATGCGTCTTGAGGCGAGTGCATGCATACCTTCGGAAATGTCGATGCCGGAGTAGTGCGGGGTGCGTTTCAATATTTGATACGCTTCCTTTCCTGAACCGAACCCTATTTCAAATACACGAGGCTGTTTGTTGCGCACCAGCGCAAACGTCTCTTCAATATCTGAAATTCTGGTGCCGGTAATATGGTCGTACCTCTCGGCAAGCGCTTCAGCGCTCTTTCTATATGTTTCTATGGTCTGCTCTTTTTTACTTTTTTTAGACCTAAACATGATGTTTTTGTGCGAGGTCAAAAAGATTTTTGAAGATCATTGCAATGGCGACCGGCCCCACACCGCCTGGTACCGGCGTAAACACACTCGCCATGTTAGCGCACGACGGGTCGGCGTCGCCCATAAGTTTTCCTCCTGTGGCTTCTGACGTCCCAGCATCTATAAGTGCTACTCCAGGTTTGAGCATCTCCGGTTTTATAAACCCCGGGTTTCCTACGCCAAGCACCACGATGTCTGCGTCTTTAAGGTCGTTAAGCGAACCTTCTTCTTGGGTAACAAAGTGAACCTTGGCACCCATCTGCTCAAGCAATGCCCCAGAGGGTTTCCCTACCAGCCGACCCGCACCAACCACTACGGCACGAGCTCCACGCACTGCCACCTGTGTCTGAAGAAGTATTTCCTGAACGGCTGCCGCAACGGGCGCCAAAACAGAGTGCTCGCCAGGAGCTATAGCGTCGACATCTTTTTCTGTAGGTATTGCCGCAATAACCGCAGCAGCGTCTATGTGTGATGGGAGCGGCAACTGCACAATGACGCCACTGCTTTTTGAAGAAAGTTCGGCGAGCGCATTAAGTGCCTCTTCAGTAGTTGCGTCGTTGGCAAGCTCATGGCGAAAAACAACCACACCAAGGCGTGCGGCCGCTTTTGATTTTATTTTTATAAAAGACTCCGTTGCAGCGTCTCCCCCGCTCATGAGTATGCCAAGCGAAGGCGACATGCCGGTACCCACATGAACATTTTGAAGCCTGCGGTATACAGACTCTGCTATATCCTTACCATCTACTACCATAGGCTAATTCTCAGTCTGCGCCTTAAAAACTGCAAGCAAGGTAGCTAGATGAGCTTTCCAGGAAAAACGCTCCTCAAGAATGTTTTTTCCTCCTGCACAAAGAGACTGCTCGAGTGCAGCATCATCAAATAAACGAATGATCGCTTGAGAAAGGCCCCTAGTGTCGCCGACCTTTACCAAAAGCCCGCTCTTTTCATGCAGTACTGCTTCGTTGGTGCCTCCTATGTCGGTTGCAACAATAGGCACACCTGCAGCAAAACTCTCCAGTGCTACGTGGGGCAGCCCTTCGTAGGTTGAGTTAAGCACTTGTAGTTCTGCACTTTTAAGTAGCGCAGCCGCTTCAGCATGAGGGAGCCTTCCTACAAAAGAAACTGCGCCCTCAACATTTGCTTCTTTTACATGCGCCTCAAGCGTGGCTCGCTCCGGGCCATCACCAGCTACCACAAGAGTTGCATCGGGGTGAGAGAGGCGCACCAGCTTAAGTGCATCAATAATTCCCTCGACATGTTTCCATTTAACAAGCCGGCCTATGGAGACAATACGGCGAGGTACTCGTGTAGCTTTTACCTCAGATGCAGGCTCGAACGCATTGTAGTTTACCCGCACACACTCCTCCTTCACGCCGTAACGTTTAGTGAGTATAGAACCAAGAAATGCAGAAGGTGGCACTATAGAGGAAGCACGCCCGAGTACAAACGTTTGTATTGCACGAAGCACGGCGGTTTTAACGTTCGGCATGGGTTTACTGAGAAAGTCGTCGAGAAGGTCGGTGGTGAGCCCTGCTTGTGTGGCACGCTCCCACGCTTCGTCTCCCACAAACTTAAGCACTACCGGCTTGTGCAAAAATGCACCCGCAAACACGGCAGGCAAACCCGCCGCAACAGCATTTTGTACATATATGACGTCTGCATTTTTTGCATGGCGCACCAGCGAAAAGAAAAACAGCGGTAGCCGCAAAAATACCGGAAGTTTTTTACTAACACTTACGAGCTTCACTCCTTCAACCTCCTCAGGCGAGTCGGCAAACGCAACAATAGTTATCTCATGCTCGCCCCTAAGTCGCAGCGCGAGTTCTTTAGTGTAAGTTGCGGGCCCGCCTATCTCGGGCGGGTAAAGCGGCGTCGCGAGTAGTATGCGCATGGGTTAATCCTACTCAATTCCGGCGAGTTTTTTAAGCTCTGCAATTCCCTGTTCTACAGAGACACTCGGCTTCCAGCCAAGGAGTGTACGTGCGCGTGTGTTGTCGGCAATGGTGTCGTGCGGCTCGAGACGCTCAGGCACATACTCCACCGGACCACCTATAAGCTCGGCTATTTTCTTTATGGAAATATTTTTTCCCGTGCCGATGTTTATCACTTCGCCACCTCCAGTATTTTCGCTCAGTGCCGCGAGTATGTTTGCTTCAACAATGTCGGTCACATACACCAGGTCGCGAGTCTGCTCGCCGGAGCCGGTGATCGTCATTGGTTTGCTGTTGAGACGCATCTCAATAAACTTCGGTATTACCTGCGCGTACGGGCCGTTTGGGTCGGCCTTGGGACCGTAGGCATTAAAGTAGCGAAGGGAAACCGTTGGCAAGCCATACACCGTAGTAAAAAGTTTGCAGTACATTTCACCTACATACTTTTGAAGTGCATAAGGGCTCTTGGGGTTTGCCGGCATGCTCTCCTCAAGCGGCATAACGTCCTGGTCTCCGTAGGCCGAGCTCGATGCTGAGTATATGACCTTTTTTACTCCCGCTTCACGCGCCGCAAGCAGCACACACATGGTGCCGTTTATGTTTGCGTCGTGTGCATCGTATGGCTGGTCGATGGAAAACTGCACGCGAGGCAGTGCAGCTAAGTGGAACACGTAGGTGGCACCTTCAAACACTTTTTTAGAAGACGGATCGCGGACGTCGAGCGCGTGATACACCGCACCTTTGTTAAAACGGTTTTCCATAAGCCCGCCAGCAAAGTTGTCTATCACATGCACCTCAAAACCGCGCTCCAAAAGCGCCTTTACCAAGTGAGAACCTATGAAGCCTAAGCCCCCCGTTACTACTACTTTTTGCATGTGTTTGTGATACTTGAAAGTCAACCAGCCGTCAAATGAAGCCTCTAAAAAGGCCTGAGGGGTACATACAGTACAACCCGCCAGGAGGCGGGTCGGTTTCAAGGCAATTACGCGTTGCTCTTACTGAGCACGCGGCGGATGGTTTTAAGCATGATGATAAAGTCGAGCGAAAGCGCACGATGCTTAAGGTAGTAGAGGTCGTAGGAGAGCTTCATCTTTGTCGCGTCGACATCGGTTGCATGGTGTGGGTCGTGGTAGTAGTAGAGCTGTGCCCACCCCGCAAGCCCAGGCTTGATAAGGTTACGTACGCCGTAGTAGGGTATTTCCTTTTCATATATCGACACCAGTGAAGGGGTCTCGGGTCTTGGGCCAACAAACGAGAGGTCGCCACGGATAATGTTTATAAGTTGAGGTATTTCATCGAGATGTGAAGTGCGTAAAAACTTTCCTACTCGGGTTACATGAAGTTTTGATGTCCCTTGCGCACCATATGCACCATGGTCGTTGCCCGACATGCTGCGGAACTTGTAGATATTAAACACACGGCCGCCCTCGCCTACACGCGGCATGGAGATGATTATGTCTCCGCCATCTTCTATCTTTATAGCGAGCGCAATAAACGGCAGCAGCACAAGCGCCACCACAGAAGCTATGAGCGCAACCACAATATCACTGAGACGCTTCACACCGTCATAGAGTGTGTCCGCATAGCGGGATATATTGAGCGCCAACCATTTGTCGCTCATAACGGAAAGCGGCACTCTGCCAAACACCTCTTCATAGAGCGTTCGAGCATCGAAGAAACGTATACCCCCGGAGATGAGGTTATAGAGCTTGGGGAATGCCGCCGAGACACGTTGGTCGTTGAAGTCTGCGATTATCGCATGTGCACCATAGGTCCGTATGGCATGTTCAATTTGCTCGGTCAGGTTGTGCTCATGCGGAGCAATGACCGCAGCAATACGCGCAGGTGCTCGGCGCGCTAGGTCGAGAGCATCTTTAAGTTTCTCTATCTCGCTCCCCTCTCCCACCAAGACCGCGTTCTCCGTGCGTTGGAGCCCCAGCCACGGGAAGAGCCCCGCGCGCCACAAAAGGACGAGCAGGAACGATACGGGCAAGTAGATGACGAGCAGTGTTTTTGGGGTGATGCCAAAGTAAGGAATAACAAAGAAGAACAGCCCCGCAATAAGCACGTTTATAATCTGCGAAACAAGGAGTGTGGTCGAAAGTGCGCGGCGCGCAAGAACGATGGACCGACCTTCATATAGCCCGGCAACAAAAAAGACAAATGCCCACAAAAGAAAGAGGATCGAAAATGGCAACAAGTGGTCAACCAGGACACTTACCGAGGGTAGATCAAAGGAACGCAGAAAAAGCGAAAGCCAAAGGGCAAACGCGAAAAAGAGTACGTCTCCTAAAAAAAGTACCACTCTGCGTGGCCTAAATGCGCTGGTCATACGGGTAAGATACTATAATAGTAACAAATCTATGCAACAAAAGGTTCTCTATGTCATCACAAAGTCCAACTGGGGCGGCGCCCAGCGCTACGTCTTTGACCTCGCCACTTCCCTCCCAAAAGAGCAGTTTGAGGTAGTGGTAGCCTACGGACAGCCAGGCGCTTTGGCACAAAAACTTAAAGAAAGGGGGACAAAAACCTTTGAGCTTTCTTCTATGCAACGCGATGTTTCGGCAGGAGCAGACTCGAGGACTTTTTTGGAACTTTTGAAACTATTTAAAAAAGAGCGGCCAGATGTGGTACACCTTAACAGTTCAAAAGCGGGCGCTTTAGGAGCACTTGCTGCGCGACTCGCCGGCATTAAAAAAATAGTGTTTACGGCACACGGTTGGCCATTTAGAGAGCCGAGAAATATTGTTTATCGTACACTCATTTGGTTTATAAGCTATGCAACCGGCTTACTCTCACATACCGTTATTTGCGTCTCAGACTACGATTTGCGTCAGGCAAAAAAGATGCTCGGCGTGCACGCAGTACGTGTATACAATGGCATTGAGCCCATAGCATTTGGCTCAGGAGAAAAAATACGAAACGCCTTTCCTGCTGGCGCTCATATTACCGGCACCATCGGCGAGCTTAACCGAAATAAAAATCAGCAGACGCTTATCGAGCAGGCACTTAAAAACCCAAGTATGTACGTAGCTATCGTGGGAGAAGGTGAAAACAGAAAACAACTTGAGGAAATGATAACAAAGAATCACCTAG
>CAYPJX010000012.1:12425-15115 GCA_964411175.1 uncultured Candidatus Saccharibacteria bacterium
TGGTTTTATGCGCATGGAGGAAGCGATGAGAGGCTTCGACACCTTTGCCCTCCCCTCGCTTAAAGAAGGTCTCCCCTACGTATTGATCGAGGCAAAAATGGCCGGCCTCCCTATTGTAGCTAACCGCACCGGCGGCGTGGGCGAAATACTAGACGCCAAAGACATGAGTGATTTCACACTCGAAAAAATGGTCAAAAAGACACTCGAGATGTATCAAGAATAAGATTGCAGGTTACATGTCGTAACCTCCGCTAAACTCCTTGTTGTAAGCTGTGCGGTGTGTCGCTCCTGCGTATCGGCGCATACCCGAGAGCATGCCGAGTGCGAGGAACTCTGCCAAGAGGTGCGAGCCGCCGTAACTCATAAATGGAATAGTGGTGCCTGTAACCGGCAGCACACCAAGGTTAATACCTACATGAAGGACGAAGTGTGCTAGGAGGTAAAAGAAGACTCCGAGCGCAAACAATGTCTCAAAGTTGGATGCACCGCGTGCCGCAACCATGGCAACGCGCGCAAAGAGTACCGCAAAGAGAAAGAAGACGATCCCCACACCAAGAAAACCCCACTCCTCCGCGAAGGCAGCAAAGATAAAGTCGGTCTGATACTCAGGGAGGAATCGGAGTTTACTTTGGGTGCCATACCCTACCCCTTTGCCAAAAAGCTGGCCGGAACCCACTGCGACAGTCGACTGGTACGCGTTATATCCCGTGCCATGAATGTCGGCCGTAGGGTTTACGAAGGTCATGATGCGCTGACGCTGGTAGTCGTGGAAGCCAAAAAACCACAACCCCCCAAACGCCACGACTGCGAGCATAGCAAGTGCAGCCAAGTGGTACTTGGATATGCCAGACACAAACACCATGCCGAGCCATATAAGAAAGATAATGATAGCTGAACCGAAGTCGGGCTGAAGTGCCACCAGTACGAAGATGATCCCTGCATAGAGCCCGGAGACCACTACATGGCGTATGTTGCGTATCTCTATGTGTCTGCGCGAAAAGTATTTTGCCAGCGTTATGATGAGCGCCAGTTTTACAAACTCCACTGGCTGGAGCGCAAAGGCTCCTAGGTCAAACCAGGACTTTGCACCTTTAGTCGTGTGCCCCAGCACAATAAGAATGATGAGTGGGATAAGTATGCAGGTATATAGCGCGGCAACTACTCCACCGCGACGCAAAAAGCGCCAGTCAACAACACTCGCTGCAAAAAAAGCCACGACACCGAGTAGTATCCAGATGAGCTGGCGCACAAAAAGCGGGTCCTTCCCTGCAAAGGAGTCCATGGTGAGGAGACCGAGCGTACAGAGGGTGATCGCAGATGCGAAAGTTATCCAGTCGATGGCACCGGTTTTCTTTTTAGCGAGGCTGAGCTGCTTCATGGTCAGAAGTTCGGCAGTACAGTAACCTCTGCACGAGCAATACCGGTAAATGTTTCAGGCCAGGTAAAAGTAATGTCAGCGGTTGAGCGTCTCGGCACTTTAGCAAGCGTTGCTTTGGATGCCGCACGTGCAACACCGTCGTAGTCGAACAATACGGCTATGGCCTGCACTTTTTTGAGGTCGTCATACGAGTCGTTGGCTATGGTAGCCGTGAGTCTCCCGTTTTGGTATGCACCGGTTTGTGCAACACGGATTTTCTCGACCGTCTCAGGTTGAACCTTATACCACTTAGGTGCCTCATTTTCAGAGAAGTTAAAGAACGTGCGTGTAACTTCGCGGGTACCAGTATCGATATTGAGCTCGATTATCGGCACCGTCTGCACCGGAGGGATGTCTACCACACCCTCGCGCTCAGCAACCAAAATATTGCGGCTGTCGAGCAGCTGGAACGAGTAGTGGATCTGTTTTGCACCGCCACTTATAGCAACATTATTGTTTTGGATATACGCCGCTGCGGTGTAGGTATGCGGTGCGGTTAAGAACGCGCGCGACCATAGCACAGTTGGTGCCTTCGCAGTGTTAGGGCACATGAGCGCACATGAGCCGCCGCAGTCGATACCCTGCTCACTGCCATTTTGCTCTTGGTCAAAACACGTGGGTGCTTTTTTAATAAACAGCTGCCACACCACCACAGAAAGAGACGCGAGCAGCACGATACCCACGGTGTAGTACAAAACTTGTCGTCGTGCGCCCCACTTGAGTGCCATATGAAGCTAATTGTATATCAAACAAAAAACCGCGCAGCATATGCACGGCATTGTAGTAATTTAGACTCTCTGTTCTGGCGGTTAGCTACTCTCCCGGCCGGTAAAGGCCAGTACCATCGCCACTAGCGAGCTTAACTTCCGTGTTCGGAATGAGAACGGGTGTGACCCCGCCGTCAAACCACCAGAACAGAATTTCTAAATGTTAGGTAAAAACTTTCAAACCCTTTAACAGGAACCCTTCGACAAAGCCTCAGGGTAAACAACAAATTATTGCGATACTCAAACCTCCATTCTCTTTAAGGAGAAAACTCGATCGATTAGTACTTCTCGGCTAAACACCTTACGGTGCGTATACCTAAAGCCTATCAACGTAATCATCTCTTACGGATCTTATAAAGATATCTCATCTTAGAGTCGGCTTCGCGCTTAGATGCTTTCAGCGCTTATCCAGTTCCTGACATAGCTACCCAGCGTTGCCTCTGGCGAGACAGCTGGCAGACCAGTGGTCAGTTCACCCCGGTCCTCTCGTACTAAGGGCAAATCTC
>CAYPJX010000013.1:0-11687 GCA_964411175.1 uncultured Candidatus Saccharibacteria bacterium
GAAAGCTGGTCAAATTTTTTAAAAAGAAACGCCACCCAAAGGTGGCGCTGTGTAGAAGCTACAAGGTGGCACTGGGCACTCGGGAGCGCTCGTGTGCAACAATGTTTGCCGCACGCAAGAGCGAATCGTGGGTGCCGAGGTCGAGGTATGAACCAGCAGGAATAGGTGTGTGTGTCATCCTCCCCTCTTTAACATAGTGCATAGAGAGGTCGCCTATCTGGAGCTCTCCGGTAAGCCTGGTGGAGAGTGTGTCGATAAGCTCAAAGACGTCAGATGGGAAAACCCACACCCCGACTTGGATGGTGTTGCTAAAAAGCTCTTTCGGCTTTTCAACAAGCTCAACCACTCGAGAACCTTCAACAACCACCTGGCCATACTTGCTCGGGTCGTCGAGGCCGTTGAGCGGCATGGTCCAAAGGTGTGGGGCTACCGGCACGCGGAAGTCGAGCGTGTGGGTAAAAAACGAATCGCCAAGCATAAGCACGAACGGCTCGTGGTTAACCCACGTTTGTGCGAGCTTAAGGTGCCTACCGGGCCCGGCGCGTACGTCTTTGACGTAGCGATAGGTGAGCTCGATACCAAACTGCTCACCGTCCTCAAGAATCTCGAGCAAAAGCTCGGGGTGCGTGCCATTAAGAAGCAAGAGCGCTTCGGTGACACCGCCGCGCGCAAGGGTCTCGATGGTGAGCTCGATCATCGGCTTGTCGTATACGGCAAGCCGGTGTTTGTTGACGCTTCCGTTGGTGAGTCTTCCCAGGCGTGTCCCAAGACCGCCTGCCATTACCACTGCCTTCACGTTGTTTCTCCTTTTACTGTAAGACGGTACTCAGAGCGCTGCGAAGCTCTTCTTTTGCAAGTTTAATTGGCAGCGGGAAAAGGACTACCCTTTCCTTACCCTCCTCAATAGTAAAGAACTGCCCCAGCTTGTCAAAACCGCGCATAGGATCGTCTTTTTGAGCAGGGATCATATGGTAGTGGAGGTGCGGGATGCTGCTCTCGGAGCCGAGGCCGTTTTGGATGAAGTACTCAATACCAGCGCCCGGATACAGCTTCTGTAGCGCTTGTGCTGCTATGCGCGCTAATGCCTCTCTCGCAACCACTTCTTCGTCTGTTTCTTCACCAAAGACGGCAACGTGCCGCTTGGGCACAATAAGTGTGTGGCCCTCAAACTTTGGATACCAGTTAATAATCCACCTATAGTGTTCGTTTTCTACAGGAGTGCCGTTAGGATAGAGCACCTGCTGCTCTTTAATATTTTCATTACTGCAAAAAGGACATCCTTCTTTTGGATTTGCATAGGTGTTTCGAAACGGGCTGTAGTAGTACATATGCCTATTGTACGCAGTAAATAAACAACCCGGCAAATGCCGGATTGTTTGAGAGTAAAACTAACGCTTTGACCACTGCTTTCGCTTGCGAGCCTTTACGAGACCAGGCTTGCGGCGCTCCTTTGCGCGAGGGTCGCGCTTGAGCAAACCTTCCTTCTTAAGAGTTGTACGGAGGTTTAGGTCGTACTCAACGAGTGCGCGAGAGATAGCGTGGCGGATAGCCTCTGCTTGGCCGTTGATACCACCGCCGTTTACCACTGCGGTCACTGCAAACTGAGTGCCAAGTGCAGCCTTAAGAAACGCTTCAACCGCCTTCATGCGGAGTGCGTCGGTCGAGAAGTACTCGTTTACGTCCTTACCGTTTACGGTAACCGAGGTGCGGTTGCCTGGGGTCAAGCGTACGCGTGCGGTCGACGTCTTGCGGCGGCCGGTCGTCTCTATGTATTTGGTGTCAGTCTTGGTAGCCATACTAATTATTTCTCAATTGAAAGCATCTTCATGCGGCGTGGCTGGAGGCGGTTCTTCGGGAGCATGCCCTTTATTGCCTGGCGGAGCACCTCTTCATGGCCCTTGCGTGCAACGAGCATGTCGTAGGTCTCGCTCTTAAGGCCGCCTGCGTAGCCTGAGTAGCGCAAGTAGGTCTTCTGGCCGTTCTTAGAGCCAGAGAGGTACACCTTAGATGCGTTGATTATTTTTACGCCATCCTGGTCAACCACGTTCTTAGCGAACGTAGCCTTGTGCTTGCCCATGAGCACCTTCGCAGCAGCTGCTGCGACGCGTCCGAGTGCTTTATTTTCTGCGTCAATAGTAATCATACAAATGTTATACAAATTCGATCATCGCCATCGCAGCAGCATCGCCCTTGCGGGGAGCCATCTTAACGATGCGTGTGTAACCGCCTGCGCGCTCCTTGTAATCCTCTGCCTTCTTGATGAGCTTCTTTGCAGCAGCTGCATCGCCCAGTGCAGAAACGATCATGCGATGGTTAGCGAGGGTTGGGTTCTTTGCTTTGGTGACAAGCTTCTCAACTACCTTGCGGGTCTCCTTAGCGCGAGCCTCGGTGGTCTGCATAGCACCCTTAAGCACCAATGAGCGAGCGAGCGACTTGAGCAGCGCGCCGCGCTGTCCTGTCTCCCTGCTGAGTTTTCGGTTGGTGTTGTGGTGTCGCATGGTAGTTTCGAAACGGGTAATTACTTGAGGATGATGCCGAAGTTAGCGAGTGCACGCTTTACCTCCTGTATCGACTTCGGGCCCAAGCCCTCGATCTGAAGCATGTCTTCCTCCTTCTTACGTGCAAGGCCTCCAACGGTGCGGATGTTTGCCTTCTCAAGCGCGGAGATAGTGCGGCTTGAGAGCTCAAGGTCCTCGATTCGGGTCTTCATGACCTCAGAGGAGTTCTCGAGTGCAGCAGGAGCCTCAACCGGAGCAGATTCCACCTCAGGAGCCTCGAGGCTTTCCTCACGGAAGCCCACAACGGACTTAAGCTGGTTGATCATGATCTCGATTGACTGCTCGAGCGCTGCGCGCGGGCCGATAGTACCGTCGGTCTCAATGGAAATGCGGAGGCGGTTGAAGTCGGTGCGGTCACCCACGCGCATATTTTCTACTTCGTAGTTTACACGGCGGATAGGAGAGAAGATTGCATCTACTGAAATTTCGCCTATTTCAACGCGCTCCTTCTTAAGCGCCTCGCGTGCAACGTAGCCAAGACCACGCTCGATAGAGAACTCTGCCTCTACCTCGGTCTTGTCGGTTATCTCGCAAATGTACTGCTCAGGGTTAAGGAGGCGTACCTGGCCTGGGAGTGAGAGGTCTGCACCGGTTACCTTCTTTGGACCCTTTACCGAGAGCTTCACGGTCTGTGCGTCGCCGCCGATTATCTCGAAGCGAAGCTTCTTGAGGTTAAGGATGATAGTAACGACATCCTCGCGCACACCGTTCATGGTTGAAAACTCGTGCTCAACGCCGTCTATCTTAACCGAGGTGATAGCCGCACCCGGGAGTGAGGAGAGGATGATGCGGCGGAGGCTGTTGCCAAGCGTGTGACCGTAGCCAGGGTAAAGGCCGTCGATCTCGTAGACACCGCTCGCCTCTTCTTCAGAGACAATGCGCGGCTTCGAAGGCAATGTTATCGAGTAGTCCATCATACGATTACAAAATAATTATTAACTAATACACAATTAACGGCTGTAGAACTGGATGATAACTGCCGGGTCAAAGGGAGCCTCGTTAGCCGCTACCTGAGGTGCTGATTCGATTTTTGCTTCAAAACCGTCTTCGGACATCTTGATCCATGCTGGAGTCTTCTGCTCAACTGCGGTCTGTGCGCGGTTTATGAAAAGTGGGCTCTGGCGGCTCTCCGGGCGGATAGACACCGAGTCGGTAGCCTCAACCTTGTGAGACGGAATGGTCATGCGGCGGCCGTTTACCATGACATGGCCGTGTGAGACGAGCTGGCGTGCTGCGCGGCGGGTCTTAACAAAGCCTGCGCGGTATACCACGTTGTCGAGGCGAGACTCGAGGCGGCCAGTGAGGCCCAAGATAGAGTCGGTACCGCGCTTTTCCATAGCCTCATGTACGTAGCGAGAGAACTGGCTCTCAGAAAGGCCGTACGTAAAGCGTGCCTTCTGCTTCTCGAGGAGCTGTACGCCGAAGTCGCCGCCAGTGCGCTTGCCGCGAGAGATGCGTGGGTTGCGAGCTTCAGATACCTGAAACTTCTGGGTCTGGCACTTCTCGAAAACCGATGCTCCGAGGCGCTTGCAGATTTTGTACTTGGGTCCGATGATCATAAAATTTCTTTCTTCAGGTTATACACGGCGAGGCTTCTTAGGGCGCGGACCATTGTGCGGTACCGGGGTGGTGTCTTTAATAGAGGTAATATTGATGCCCTTGCTGTTGAAGCCACGGATAGACGACTCGCGGCCGGCACCAACGCCTGAAACCACTACTGCCACCTCCTTAAGGCCCATAGCAACTGCCTTCTCGCCGAGCATTTCGGCAACCTTAGCTGCTGCAAACGGCGTACCCTTCTTGGCACCCGCAAAGCCGAGGCTTCCGGAAGACGACCAAAGTACTACGTTGCCCATAGGATCGGTTACTGAGATCTTGGTGTTATTGTAGGTAGCCTCGACGTAGAGGATTCCCGTGTCGAGCTTACGGCGGCTGCCGCGCGACGAAGAACCAGACTTACCGCCCTCCTCGCCTCCCTTTTTGACTATGCGTTTCTTACCCATTGTGTAAAGTCAGATAGTTATAACCTACTTTTTATGTTTTTTCAACCTTACGGCGACCAGAACCCATGGTCTTACGAACGTTGCCGCGTACGGTGCGAGAGTTGGTCTTGGTGCGCTGGCCACGTGCAGGAAGGCGGCGTGAGTGGCGGCTACCGCGGTATGAGCCTATGTCTTTGAGGCGCTTGATGTTTCCTGCTACTTCGCGCTTAAGGTCTCCTTCGAGGGTAAAGGTTTCAACCACTGCGCGGATCTTGTTTTCATCTTCAGGGGTAAGGTCGTTTGCACGGGTTGCAACGTCTATGCCAACCTGCTTGCAGATCTGCTGTGCGCGAGAAACGCCAATGCCGTAAAGCGCAGTGAGTGCAAATTCGATTCGTTTATTCGGAAGTGTAATGCCTGAAATACGCATGGTTTGGTATAAAATTTAGCCCTGGCGCTGCTTATGGCGCGGGTTGGTGCAGGTCACATAGATACGACCCTTGCGTCGAACCATCTTGCAGTTGGTGCAGCGAGCTTTGATTGATGCCTTGATCTTCATATCTAGAGTCTGCGTGTGATGCGCCCTTTGCCACCGTACGGGTCAAGCTTTACGAGAACGGTGTCTCCTACCAGGACTTTAATGCGATGTAATCGCATTTTGCCTGCTAGATACGCAATAATCCCCTCACCCGATTCGAGCGTTACTCGAAACAGTGTGTTGGGCAAAGCTTCTTCAACCGTTGCCTTTACTTCTTGTACTTGAGTGTCCATTACGAGCGACAAAAGGGATAATACCAAACTATTAAAATCTGGTCAACTAAGCCCTTTATAAGACTATTTTTTTACCCCTTCAGTAACGGTTATTTTGCTGGGGTCGCTTGGGAAAGAAGAGAGCCAGAAAGGCCTGAGCGTAACCTCGGCGCCTACGAACGCTGGCTTAAAGGAGCTCACGATAGACTCAAAAGTACTCTTATTTTTGCCCAAAAGTGCAGCTTTTACGGCCTCTTTGTCGTACTGCCATATGAGCCCGCCACCGTTGGCAACCGTAATATCTATCTTGCCTACCGGCTTGGTGTTGGCATTTGCTGCCAACTTAACATCAGAGGATACGAACTGAACTGCTTCCCCGGTGTAGTTTGGCACTGTCTGCTTCGCTATCATTGAAGCAACATCAGAGGAGCGGACGATAGCCACCGTTGCGGTGAGCGACTGCGTGAGCGTTGCTTTGTCGGTGCCATCTGCAGACTGGCGCAACTCGCCATACGCAAACTGGAAGGTGTTGTCGACTATCACAAAGCCCTGGGGCATCTGCTTTTCAACCGAGGTGCGCGCACTCTCCTCGAGCTTCTGGCCAATAGCAGTTTTTGCGGCTTCAAGGTCTGCCTTGGCTACCGCTGGCTCATTGCCAACAAACCCTCCAGTAATGCTCGTGGCGTCTGCATAAAACTTGGTGTACTTCGCGTCGCCCTTAAAACCAGGGATGGTGAAGTGTGTCTCGCCGCGATTGTACTCAGGGCCAGGCGCATCTGCATAGACGGTAATGGTTGCGGTGCCGGGAGTAGTTCCCTTCATGCCCGGCACTACTACGGAGTCGTGTATGCGGTATATCTTGCCGTCTGATGCTTCAAAGCGAGTGTTTGCTATGAGGCGCTGGCTTTGTGCATTGAACGCGTTGGTGATGGTAATGACTCCCGACGCTTGGCGAGAAACCTTTTGGCTCCCCGACGCCGCAACAGAAGTGGTTGCACCGCTCGTTATGGTGACGGTTTGGTATGAAAGCGTGCCGGCAGGAGCGTTAGGCATAGCACTTATGGTTGAGGTCTGTGGGAGGGTTGCGGTGCGTGGGTATACCACTACAGATGCGCCTGCAAAGAGCGTTGAAAGTAGGAGGCCAAAGACACCAAAAAGAAGTGCCACGAGCACCCCAAAAACCAGGAGCTTTTTACCACCCTTTTTTCGCTTACGAGGGCGCGGAGCCTCAGACTCCTCAACTTCTTCAGCTTCAAAGCGCGCAGGGCGCTTCTTATGGAGGCTCGAAACAGGGATATTACGGATCGAGCGATCGCCTCGAGGAGACATGTCACGCATAGGGTAAGTGTATCACAAAGCTAACGCACAGTACCAAACCTGGTGTCCACAAAAAGAGACTCGAGGAGGAGTGGAATGTCGGGCTTTCTGCCGTGAGCGTCGACATGCTCAAGTACATGCTTGCTGTGTACTGAGCGGGCTGCACCAGGTGCAAAAAGGCTGCCGTCGTCTATCGCTTTAGCAAAGAGGTCGCCGTGGTGCGGCGCGAGCACAAAAAGTTGGGTGTTTTCTGGGCGGACAGCCATCTGCGAAGCAGCTTCGTGAAGCTCCTTCTTAACAGAGGCAAAGGCGGTGGTAAGTGCTTCGGCCCAGGCATGTTCCTTGGTGTTACGGTCTAGCGAAAGTATAGAAAGTGCCTCTGGGCGGCTTAGGCCCCCGTGTGCCTCAAGCGTCCTAAGTACGGTGTGCATGCCTACCGGTACTGTTGCATGGCTTACCATAGCGCCGTTTGAAAGGAGTGAGAGCTCTGCAACCTCACCACCAATAGAGACCACGAGCGTTTCTTTTGGTGCATCAAAGAGGCCATGCACTACGGGGGTGATGCTGGTTGCGTACGCGTGGAAGGTTACTGGGACGCCGGGTAAAAGAGATGCAGGGCCGCGCAAGGTGCTCATAGTGTGCTCGTGGGCGTCGACCTTTGCCCCTTTTTGCGTAAACTGCACACCCGACCACGGCGCATGCATGAAGAAAGCGATGCGGTCTATGCCACTGAGTGTCTTGTCCTGCTGCCGAAGCTTTGCAGACATGCCCAAAAACTCGGCGAGCGAACGCTCTATGTGTGGCTGCATCTGCTGAAGTAGCGCCTGCGCAGCAACTCCTTTGCGCGTGTGCAGGCTGGTACGCTCTTGCCCTAAGAGCTGCGGCTTTTTGTGCGGCACTAGTAACACCAGGCCTGAAGCGATACTGCCGCTCTCAACATCGAAAACGGCAACCACTTTAGGTTTCTTCTTCCCAAACAGCGGACTCATGCAAAAAGTATACAATGAAAATAAATACACCCGGCAGAAAATCCCGCCGGGTGCTAGGTGGTGAGGCTCAAAAGAAACAGCGGTTCGCTAAAACGCACCGAGAAACCTTCTTTGAGGGTAAGCAGACCATTTACGGTAGTGATGTGCTTACTCTCAGCTATGCGCTCGAGCACAATACCCCTTCCTGGAGAGAGCACTACGTACTGATCTTCCTTACGAAAGTGCTTCTCGACGATGCGGCACAGCGGCTGCCCTGGCTCGACCTTTTGCCCTACCTGCACAAACGGCCGGTAGAAGCCCTCTTCAGGCATGTCGGGCGGGCCAAGAAAGTAGCTGCCGCGCATGCACGGCGAGAGCAGTACCATCTGCGAAGGTTGCTGCGGCCTGCTGTAGGCGGTCAGTATCTTAAAAGTCTGCACTTACCTCCCCTTTGTGTTGGAACAAGACTCACTAAAAATTATCGCACCTTCGCGCTTTAGTCGAGTTAAAGCCTCATGAACCTTATTCCAACACTGCTTTGATGCGGCGGACGCCGGCGGAGACGGCTTCTTCTTTAAGGATCTTGAAGCGGCCAGACTGGAGGAGCTCGCCTGTGTGGGTCACGTGTGGGCCACCGCAGAACTCTATTGAGAACGCCTGGTCAAACATTGGGTTATCTACCGTAGCGCCTTTAGGGCCAAGCGAGTATACCGACACGCGGTCTGGGTACTTAGCGCCAAACTCGTGCTCTGCACCGAGCTTCTCTGCCTCCTCTTTAGGAAGCTCGCTGCGGGTCATAGGAATGTCTTCTTCTATCTTCTCGTTCACAATGCGCTCAACCTCGCGTTTCTGCTCGTCGGTCATCTTGGCGCCATAGCTGAAGTCGATACGCAGGCGCTCCTGGGTAATGTTACTGCCACGCTGGTGCACCTCAGGCCCAAGTACGGTTTGTAATGCTTTGAGTAGGAGGTGGTGTGCTGTGTGAAGGCGTGTGGTCTTCTCGCTCGTGTCGGCGAGGCCGCCTTTAAACTTCTGCTCCGAGCCGGCGCGAGAGAGCTCCTGATGCTTTTTAAGCAGGTCTTTAAAACCTTCTATGTCTATCTGTTTAATACCCTTCTCCCCTGCCTCTTCCAAAATAAGCTCAAGCGGAAAGCCGTAGGTGGTTACCAAGTTAAAGGCGTCTTGTGCGGTGAGCGTGCCAGCACCTATAAAGCGCTCAAGCTCCTTCATGCCGCGAGAGAGTGTTTTGCGGAATTTTTCTTCCTCGGCTGCAATAGTGTGCTCAATATCTGCCACCTTTTCCTTAAGCTCCGGATACTGGCTCTCATACATAGAGACAACCGGCTGCACTATCTTTGCAAAACCGCTCTCTGCTATGCCGAGCTTGTCTGCGTAGCGTACCGAGCGGCGAATGAGCCTGCGCACAAAGTAACCTTGGTCTGAAGCGCCCGGATGCACACCGTCGCCAATGAGAAACACGGCTGCCTTCATGTGGTCGGCAATAATGCGGAAGCTGCGCATGTCGCTTGCGTAAGGCTTACATGACGCTTCTTCAAGGTAGGAGACAATAGGCGCATGGTTGGCGAGCACAATGTCTGGCTTGTTAGAGGCAGCCATCATGATGCGCTCAAGGCCGCCACCGAAGTCGACGTTCTGCTTAGGCAAAAGTGCAAACGAGCCGTCTGGCTGCTTTATATACTGCATGAAGACAGAGTTACCTATCTCAAGGAAGCGGCCGCAGTCGCAGTTAGGGTGGCACTCGGGGCCCCACTTGGTGTCATGTGGAGTGCCGAAGTCGTAAAACACCTCGGAGTCGGGGCCACCTGGCTCGCCTACCGGCATTTTTTCTGGCACGCCTGCGCGGCTCCACCAGTTTTTCTTTGCATCGTAGTAGAAGATGCGGCCGCCCTGCATGCCCACTTGGTTGCCATTTTCTTCTGAACCGATTTCAACAACCTCGTTGTCTATGCCCTTCTCGGCAAAAAGCTTCTGCCAAATACCTGCCGACTCCGTGTCGCGCGGGACGTTATTTTTTTCGTCACCCATGAAGACCGTTACGTACAGTTTTTTAGGGTCGAGGCCAACTTCATCGGTAAGGAAAGAGAAGAACCACGGCAACTGCTCTGCTTTAAAGTAGTCGCCAAGCGACCAGTTGCCGAGCATCTCAAAGAAGGTGGTGTGGCGGTTGTCGCCTACTTCCTCGATGTCCATCGAGCGGAAGCATTTCTGCGAGTCGGTGAGGCGGGCACCCGCCGGGTGGTTTTTGCCCAAGAGGTATGGCACCAGAGGCTGCATGCCAGAGCCAGTAAAAAGCGTCGTCGGGTCGTTTTCGGGTACCAAAAGTGAGGAAGGTATTACCGTGTGGCCGCGGTCGGCAAAAAACTGCAGATACTTTGAGCGGATTTCGTTCAAATCCATATAAAAAGAAGCGTATCGTTTTTTAGAGAAAAAGAAAAGGGCCGCAATAGTTAGTTCGCGGCCCTCCGCACCAGCTCACTCAACGGAAATCTTGAACTGTGCCAAGGAGACCTGTTCGCGCCGCTCGGCACTCCACCGATGGAGCGCGAGCAACCGCTCACCAATGGCGCGCAACGAGCGCTCCAGGATCACCATCACCTGCTCAGGCGTGAGGTCTTGCTCACGACAGATGCGCGAGACGTCGTCGACCGCCTCTTTGCCGTTGAAGCCGTAGGCCATCTCGATGACGATACGGTCGAGTGCAGGAAGGTTGTCCACCAGAAGTGCGAGCATTTCGAACTCGCCTTCAAGCAGCTCTTCGACACCGCCCGTCATCTCCTCTTGAAGCAGCCCTTCCATCCAACTTCTGAAGGAAAGTTCTTCAAGTTTTCGTTCACTTACTGACGCAAGGCTAACCAGAATTGTACCCACCTGCTCCTCCGCAACTGGTGTTTCTGAATTTGGATTGCAGCGTGCGACCCGAAAAAACGATACGCTTCTTTTTATGCAGAGTCAATAGACTCTAGTTACCAGATCTGTGCGCGAGACTTAGCTTCGCGGTAGAGTTTGTTCCCCTTTTTCACGCCAAATGCTTCGTAAAACGACTCCATGTTTGAGAGCGGGCCGTTAACGCGGAAGATACTCGGGCTGTGCGGGTCTATCACCAAATATTTCTTAAGGAGCTCCGGGCGTATACTCCCCGCCTCGGTTGTGGCATAGCCTAAGAAGAAGCGTTGCTCAGGCGTAAAGCCGCCTATCACTTCTTGCTTCTTGCCCTTCTGCGACTTTTTAAATGCCTCAAAGGCGATGATAAGCCCGCCCAGGTCGGCAATATTTTCACCAAGAGTAAGTTTGCCGTTTACCTTATAGCCCGGGAGCGCCTCAAACTGGTTAAACTGGTCGGCCAATACTTTCGCGCGCTTCTCAAAGCGTTTCTGGTCCTCTTTGGTCCACCAGTCTTTGAGGTTGCCCTTGTGGTCAAACTTACGACCCTCGTCGTCAAAGCCGTGCGTTATCTCGTGGCCTATAACCGAGCCTATGCCGCCGTAGTTGATGGCATCGTCTGCGTGCTCGTCGAAGAAAGGCCACTGCATGATGCCTGCCGGAAAGGCTATCTCGTTGGCATTTGGGTCGAAGTAGGCGTTAACCGTAGGCGGGGTCATATACCACTCGTGCGGGTCGGGAGCTTTTTTAAGCTTCTTTATCATGCGGTCAAACTCGTACACATGGCTGCGCATAAGGTTGCCTATGTAGTCTGTAGGCTCAATTTTAAGTCCTTTGTAGCTCTCCCACTTGCTGGGGTAGCCAAGCTTGCGCTTCATGGCGCGGAGTTTTACAAATGCTTTCTTTTTAGTAGCTGCACTCATCCACTCCAAAGTAGCGAGGCGCTCGTGGTATGCGGCAAACAGGTTGTCGACAA
This sequence comes from uncultured Candidatus Saccharibacteria bacterium, assembly GCA_964411175.1. GTDB lineage: Bacteria > Patescibacteriota > Minisyncoccia > Phycocordibacterales > SBAW01 > GWA1-54-10. The sequence goes on from CAYPJX010000013.1 coordinate 11,453, forward strand.
GCTCGTTGATCTGCTTCTTTGCACGCTGGCTGAAAAACTTTTCAACATAGAGTTTGCCAAGTGCATGACCCAAGGTGCTATCAACCACTCCAACCGCTCGCTTCCAAAGCGGCTGCATCTTCTTCTGGCCAGAGAGTACGGTGCCGTAGAAGCGGAAGTTTTCTGCAATAAGCTTTTTAGTGAGGAGCGGCGCCATGTCGTCTAGCAAGCTCCAACGCAAGAGGAGCTGCCACTC
>CAYPJX010000013.1:11697-14288 GCA_964411175.1 uncultured Candidatus Saccharibacteria bacterium
ATAGTGAGCGAGTCTAGGAGTGAAGCAGCTTTCTTAATAAATTGTGGCTGCGAAACTATAAACTGCTGCGGCAGAGGGATGCGCGCGGTTGAGAAAAATGTTTTCCAGTGTACTTCTGGCGCCTCCTTCTGAAGCGCTGCAACCGAGCGCTTGTTGTACTGCTTGTGTGGGTCGCGGCGCTCAACGCGGGTCATCGAAGCACGTGCAAGTTCAGTCTCGACAGAAAGGACCAGGTCGCGCGTGCGCTGCGCATCCTTTTCGCTAAAGCCCGCGAGCTTCATGAGTTTTGGTATGTATTTTTTAAACTCTTCTCGTATACGCTTAGACTCCGGGTCGTCGTTAAGGTAGAAGTCGCGGTCAGGGAGCGAGAGGCCACCCTGGGTCAAGATGAGTGTGTTTTTGCTGCTGTTTTTGTCGTCGCGGCCTACATATACTCCCCACAACCCTCCCACACCGGCGCGCTGCCCCCAAGCCAAGTACGAAAGTACGTCGGCTTTGGTTTTTATGTCGGAAATCTTTTTAAGAATCGGCGTAAGCGGTCTGAGGCCAAGCTCTTCGCGGTGCGCTTCGTCCATTGCAGAGACCCAGAGGTCGCGCACCTGCTGCTCGGGGCTGCCCGCTACGAGCTTTTTAGTTTTTGCGAGCGGCTCTACCACCTGGCGCAACTGTTCCTTGCTCTGCTCGCGTAGGTAGTCGAACGTACCCCAGCGCGACTTGTCGGCTGGTATGGGGTGGCGCTTGTTCCACCCGCCTGTCGCAAATTCAAAAAAGTCATCTTGTGCGTGAACGTTGGTGTTGAGATTCTTCGGATCAATGCCTTTTTTCATATATCGACGATATCACAAACAAACATAGGCACCAAAGAGTGCGACCTACAGCAGCCAATCTATCGGTTTCTTACCCTGAGCCTCTAAATATTCATTCGCTTTTTTAAAATGTCCGTTACCGAAGAAACCGCTGTATGCAGAAAATGGCGAGGGGTGTGCCGACTCAAGTACCAAGTGCTTTGTGCGGTCTATGTGCGCACCCTTGGCGCGTGCGTAGTTGCCCCAGAGCATAAACACCAAACCATCCTTCTCTTCTGAAAGCGTGCGTATGGCCGCATCAGTAAACTGCTCCCATCCGTGGTTCTGGTGTGAGCCGGCGCTGTGTGCACGCACCGTAAGCGTAGCGTTAAGGAGAAGCACTCCCTGTGTGGCCCAACGCGCAAGGTCGCCGTCTTTTGTCTTAACGGGCTCTCCATACTCTTTTTCTATCTCTTTGAAAATATTTTGGAGCGAGGGCGGCAAAGGAATGCTCTTCTCCACGGCAAAACAGAGGCCGTTTGCCTGCCTTGGCCCGTGGTATGGGTCTTGCCCGAGTATCACCACCTCGGCGGCATCAAAGGGGCAGAGCGAAAAGGCGCGAAAGATATTTTTAGGTGGTGGGTATACAGCGCCCTTCTGGTATTCTTCTCGCACAAACTTCGTAAGCACTTCGAAATAGTCTTTTTCGAATTCTCCTTTGAGGTGTTCTTTCCAACTTTCTTCTATCTTAACCTCCATATGTTGTATGCCGCTACTTGAGCGCGCCTTCCTTCTTAAGGATCTTTAGTTTTGCTTCCGGGCCGCCGCGGTTGTACTGGCCTATGGTGCCGTCGCTGCGTATGACACGATGGCACGGTATCTTTGGATCGTAATTTTTAGAAAGTGCAGTACCCACGGCACGCGACGCACCCACTACCCCGGCTTTCTTTGCCACTTCGGCGTAGGTCATGACCTTACCTCTAGGTATTTTCCTCACGACATCGAACACTTTCTGCATGAACGGGCTTTGTGCCTCATACGGAATTATTTTCTGCTTGCTAGAAGAGCTGCGCGTTTGTTTCTTCATAGGTTTCTTTCACTACTTTTTTAGGAGCGGCAGGTTTTGGCCTTTCTGCCAGAGGCATTGAGACGGTTTCATCACCTTTGCGTACTGCGTTAAAGAGTGCTTTGCCCGCAGCCTCGCGATAGCGGCAGTAGTCGCAGTCGGCGCCTGCAGGCGGGATAGTGTCACTATCAAGACATGCTTTAAGCTCGATAAGTGTACCCTCAACCCAGTCGGTATTGCCTTTATAGGGTACGAGAGTTAGTTCGAAGTCGAGCCTACCGTCAAACGCTTCACGGTCTTTGGTTGCGTTTGCATAAAACCAATACCCCATGTCAGAAACTTTAAAACCATTTTGACGCAGGAGCCATTGATACACTTCGAGCTGGCGTTTATAACCACGATGCCACTCTTCATCGAGCGACTCTATTCTACTGTCTTTACTGGTTGCTTTGTAGTCGATAACGATAAGCTCGCCATCTTTGTTTACCCAAATTTCGTCTACACCGCCGCGTTCCGTGAGACCGGTCGCTTGGTGTACCTCTTTAACACCGCGCTTAAGCGCGTCGCGCCATTCGTCCATACGCTCGTGGTTAAGCGGTACCGCGTCGAGACCATACTGTGCCGCGAGCGGATGCTGAGTACCATTTGCACGGTGCGCATCGAGTTCTTTTTTAAGCAGTGCGTCAACTGCGGAGTTTAAGTTAAATGGGAATCCTGGTGGGCGCGCCACGCCAAGTTTA
>CAYPJX010000013.1:14298-14893 GCA_964411175.1 uncultured Candidatus Saccharibacteria bacterium
GCATTCAGAAAAGAGGTCGATTTTTGAACGCGAAAGGGTCCAATATGCACCACCGTAGCTGTAGTTTGGATTTCGATTTGGTTTGTAGTATTGGCTCATATAGCAAACAGGCAGACCGGATTTCCGATCTGCCTATTGTACTCTGCTCCGCCTCAAAACTCTAGGAATTCGACTTTGTTTCTCTAACGGAAAGCTTTTTTCTGATGCTATTTTCAACTCGCAAAAAGAGCGTCAGTATTGCAGCAGCAAGCACCGTAGTAACAACTGCAAGCTGGTAGAGCCCGAAGCCGCACGCCATGCCTACTCCCGCCACAACCCAGATGCCCGAGGCTGTAGTGAGCTCTACATGAGTATTTCCTTTAAGCGCTACGAGACCACTACCTATGAAGCCGATACCTATGATGATAGAGCCGGCAAGTTGAAGAGGGTTTATACCGCCAAAACTTGATGCAAGCGAAGCACTTGCAAGGCTGCCAATAAGCACGAAGAGACATGAGCCGAGGCTCACCAGGGCATAGGTACGCATGCCTGCATGCTTTCCTGCAACGGAGCGTTCAATACCAAGAAGCGAGACTAGGAGTGCAGCCATAGCGAG
>CAYPJX010000014.1:0-14537 GCA_964411175.1 uncultured Candidatus Saccharibacteria bacterium
ACCTCGAATAGCGGCTTAGAAGTCCGCAGTTATATCCATTTAACTACAGGGGCAAATCGAACACCTGCACAATACCACACTCGGGTTTGCCATTTAATATAGAGCGTATACAGTTTGTATATGCATCTCTCATTTCTCGACCCTATTACTCTTATTTCTGCCGCAGGTTATCTCGGACTCTTCGCTATTGTCTTTGCTGAGTCGGGTCTCTTTTTTGGCTTCTTCCTGCCTGGAGACTCGCTTCTCTTTACCGCCGGCCTCCTCGCATCGCAAGATATTCTCTATCTCCCATTCCTACTAGCACTTATACCAGTAGCAGCCATTCTGGGAGATTCGGTTGGGTATTCCTTCGGTAAATGGGTGGGGCCAAAGTTGTTTACCAAAGAAGACTCCCTCTTTTTTAGCAAACACCATGTGTTGCGTGCAGAACGGTTTTATGAGAAGTATGGTCCTCGCGCGATTATCTTTGCACGTTTTGTCCCAGTAGTGAGAACCTTTGTGCCGATAGTCGCCGGAGTTGCAAACATGCAGTACAAAACGTTTGTTACCTACAACGTGATAGGAGGTATTGTCTGGGGCGCGGGAGTTACCTTGCTCGGCTACTTCCTCGGCAGTGTCTTTCCACAGACGGAAAAATACCTGACACCTATCATAATTGTCATCATTCTTGTTTCGTTCCTGCCGCTCGTTATTGAGTGGCTCGCGTACAAACGCAACCAACTTTTGGCTAAAAAAGAATTGCCTAGCGAACCTGAGAACCCGGCTGAGCAGTAGTCTCAAAGAGAATAAACGGGTTTTCGCCATCGCCGCCGGTCGCCATGATCATTGCCTGGCTCTCAAGGCCCATCATCATGCGTGGTGCAAGGTTGGTAACAAAGAGACATCTCTTCCCTACGAGCTCGTTCGGGTCAGCAAAATAGGGGCCAATGCCCGAGAGCACCTGGCGCTCCTCTGTACCAAAATTAACCTTAAGCTTAAGGAGCTTCTCACTCCCCTCGATACGTTCGGCAGACTTAATTTCTCCTACTTTAATCTCGACCTTTTTAAATTCATCTATAGAAATCTGTTCCATGTGGGCACTGTAACACAGAGTAATTGACACATCAAAGAAAAGTAAGTACTTTGCTTTTAGAAGTTATCTTCCAAACAAGGAGTTCGACATGACCACGCAGGCAAATGGCCGCTCGAATTCCGAGCGGCGTATCTTTGAAAGCGAGTTGCTGAAACATTTAGATTCGCTCAAAGCTTTCGGTGTTTCACTTGCACATAGACAGGATAAAGCCGAAGACTTGGCGCAGCTCACCGTTGAAAAGGCGTTGCGCAAATGGGAGAGCTACACCCCAGACACCAATATGAAAGCGTGGCTCTTCACTATCATGCGCAACGAGTTCTATTCGCAGATGCGCAAGGGTAAACGTGAGGTCGGCTGGATCGAAGGGCTCGAAAATAGCCTCGAATATTCAACACTTGAGTCTGACGGTGGCATGACCTACGACTTCAAGAAGCACCTCGCCTATATTGCTTCCCTGCCTACCGAACATCGTGATGCGTTTGTTGCGGTCTGTTACCTCGGGTTAGATTACGTAGATGTTGCAACTATCTTCCGCTGTGCGACGGGGACGGTTAAATCGCGTGTAAGCCGAGGACGCGATCGCTTGGTGAAACTCATTGAGTCAAACGTGGTGATACTTGAAGCAACGTTCGACAACTTCAAGCAGGCTACGCGTGGCATACCAGAAAGCGACCCATTCTACCCTATCGCGAAAGCGTATGAAGAATTGTTCGCTAACGCCGAAGATATCAAAGAAAAAAGTCTTTTCAGTGCAGGCCCAGCCACCGCACCTAAAGAGGTCTCCGAGAGAGATGGCCTTTGGGAACAGTTGGTGCGTTCGGGTGCACTCGACGACACGGAGGGTGATCTCGCAACGCTCATGCAGAGTGAGCTTGAAGGATAACTTGTGACCGCAGCACACGCTGCGGTCTTTTTGTTATTACAACTTGCGTTTCGTATTTTATCAAGGTAGTCTCTCGGCAGGTACGTTCTTCAATCAAACGCTCGGAGCGTCATATGAGCACTGCATTAGCAATCGTTGAGGCCGAACAAGGGGCTGAGATCATCGACTACGCATACCTCGAACTGCTTGGTAGGGTCAAAAAGGCACTTGATTCTGCCCAAGACCTTTCCTTGCCTGCGACGGACATTAGGCCGTATGCAGGCCAACCCCGCGAACACTTCGACGAAGTGAAGATCGCCCAACTCTCGAACGCTATCGACCTGGGCGGGCAAACGACCAAAGGGTTGATCCGCCACAAGCCGGCAGAGACTCCTTACGAACTCATCGATGGCGAACGCCGGTGGCGTGCCATCATGCTGATCCCGGCAGAGCGTCGACCGCTCTATAAGGCAAGTGTGATCGAAGCCGACGACGATGTGATTCAATTCCTCATCGCCGGCATCGCCAACTTCAACCGCGTCGGGCATACTCCGGTCGAGATCATGCGTACCATCGACCAGTACCACGTGGGCTTCAAGATCCCCATGAAGGAGATCGCCGGCCTTCTTGGCATCAGCGAGATGTGGGCATACGCTATGCATGGTCTCAAGAATCTTGCGCCCCCTGTCCTCGCTATGCTCGACCCCGAGCTGCCGAAGGACAAATTGCTTCCGGTGACGGCGGCGATCCAGATCTCGAAGATTGAACCTAAGCACCAAATGGGCCTCGCGGTGCAAGTGCTCAACAAGAGCATCTCACTTACGAAGCTTCGTAGTGAAGTGGTGAAGGTAGCGAAGCGAGAAGGCTCATACGTGCGTGTGCGCGAGGTGAGCCCACTCAAACAGTGGGAGTCGTTTGGAAACAAGCTCGAGGTTATCTTGAGAATGACCGGCGACAGTAAAACGATTTTTGACAAGAGAGAGATCGATCTCTTGATCAAGAATCGGCCGAGCGACACTGCTAAGATGCTCAAAAAAATCAGAGACGCCGTAAAGATGCTTAACACTCTTGACGAGCATCTCGACAAACTGCTCGACTAAACAAAAAAACGCCCGGACCAACATTGGCCCGGGTTTATTTTTTCTTATCCAAATACCCCTGGAGTATGAGTGCTGCGGCCGCAGCATCAAGATTTTCTTGCGAGGGGTTTTTCTTACGCGAGCCATCCGGTGCAAATTGTCGCGCCGCTTCCGCCGAGGTAAAAAATTCACGCTGATACTCAACTGGGAGCCCCGTGAGCTCGGCGATATCGGCCTTAAATTGCTCGATGTCCTCCATAATAGGGTTGGGCTCATTCTTAAAGTTGAGCGACTCACCGAGCACAATACACTCGACATTATTCACGCGAGCAATGTTTTCTATTTCCTCAAGTGCGTGCGGGCCGGCAGTTACCACCGCAAGTGGAAAAGCTATAGACCCGGTGTCGTCCGACACCGCAACACCTATTCGTTTGCTGCCATAATCAATCCCGAGATATTTCATATTTTATTTGCTTGATTCGAACTTTTAGGAGCTTCACGAGCAGCGTTTTTGAAATCTCTGTCGTGTATGGCACCCTGATGCAGCCTTTAGAAGTAGAAAAGTTTTTAAGCAACTCTTTACACTCTTGTATTGGTCCCTGGGTTGGATACAAACCAAGATGTCCCTTCATGGCTGCAAAATAAAACAAGGGCTTACCCTGCCACTTGTATGCAGGCATGCCGTAGGCGATTTCTTCTGTCGCCTCTGGGACAGTTTCTCTCACAATTTTTCTCACTCGTTTGAGTGTTGCCTGGTGAGCTTTGTCTGCTTTCGTGATGTACTCGTGTACGTTTTTGAATACCTTCATAGGGCGGTATTAGTTTACGGCCTTACACAAGCGTTTCATGTGCGGAGGAGGTGAGATTCGAACTCACGGTCCCTTGCGAGACTCCTGTTTTCAAGACAGGTGCGATAGACCACTCTGCCACTCCTCCAGTGGAATAGACAATACACTTTTTTTGAGTTTTTTGAAAGAAGGAGCGTAACCCAACTAGATTGAGACTCAATTTTACATGTAGAATTAGTAGTATGACTGTTATTCGAACATTGGCCGCACGAGAGATACTAGACTCAAGACAAACACCAACTATTGAGGTTGAGCTTGCAACAGATTCAGTTAACGTACGCGCGTCCGTCCCCTCAGGCGCGAGCGTTGGCTCGCGCGAAGCGTTGGAGCTTCGCGATGGCGACCTTGCACGCTTCAATGGCAAAGGAGTACTGCATGCTATTACTGGCATACAAGAGACCATATCTCCACAAATTTTAAACAGAGAGCTCGATCAAACCGCATTGGATAAAACCTTGCTAGAACTCGACGGCACTCCACACAAATCGCACTTGGGAGCAAATGCCACGCTAGCGGTCTCTATTGCATTCGCTCGTGCAGCCGCCCTCGAGCAAGGAATGCCTCTTTATCAACACATTTCCGCAATATCGGGGCAGCACCCGCGTCTCCCTACGCCAATGTGCAACATCCTTAATGGCGGAAAACACACCACCAGCGGCATAGACATCCAAGAGTGTATGCTCACCCCGGTTGGACTCAGGGGTGTGCAAGAACAAGTTGCAGCAATGCAAAAATGTATAGAGACTCTTGGACGATTGCTCACTAAAGGTGGTTTTGAGACAAACCTAGGAGACGAAGGTGGGTTTGCTCCTTCCCTCCCCTCCAATGAGCAGGCCTTTGAACTGCTTGCCGAGACAATAGTGCAAAGCGGTTTTAATTTTGACGTTATTAAAATTTCCATAGACGCAGCGGCAACTAGCTTTTATAAAGATGGCTCATATACGCTCCACACCGACCAGAAACTCACGCATAAGACTAAAGAGGAACTTTTGTCTTGGTACATACAATTGATCAACACATATCCAATTTTGTCTGTTGAAGACCCGTTCCACGAAGACGACTGGGAATCTTTTGCAGCGCTTGTTGCCGTACTTGGGAGAGAAAGCCCCGTATTCGTTGTGGGCGACGATCTGTTAGTTACTAATCCAACACTCATAAAGAAAGCTGCAGAGCGAGGGGCTGCGAAGGGCGCGATTATAAAACCAAACCAGATAGGCACGGTTTCCGAAGCGCTCGAAGCGGCGCGTGAGGCGCGTGCATCTTCCATGCAGGTGTGCGCATCGCATCGCTCAGGAGAAACACTCGACACATTTATTGCAGACTTCGCAGTAGGCGTAGGTGCCGACTTTATAAAAGCAGGCGCACCCACCAAGCCCGAACGTACCGCAAAGTATGACCGCCTTATTGAGATAGAATCGACACTATGAATCCCCGTACACAAATTATTGCCACCATAGGGCCTGCAAGTGAGTCTGTAGCAATTTGCAAACAAATGGTAGAGGCAGGGGTAGATATACTCCGCATGAATTTTGCATGGCAAACACATGAATCTACTGCGCGCTATATGGCGCTAGTAAAAGAGGTGGAAGATACGCTCCAGAAAAAACTACTCATAGTGGCCGACCTCCCGGGCCCTCGCGTACAAGGCATAGATGGACACTCGTTTAACTCCGCCCTACCGCCTATCACCAAGAAGGACGAAGAGGTACTGGCGTGGTGTGCAACAGAACACATACCCTATGTGGCACTGTCCTTTGTTGCACAGGCAGACGATGTTCTGGCGTGTAAAAAAATAATCACCTCTTTTGGGGGTTCGCAGCGAGTCATTGCAAAGATAGAACGCGCTGAAGCGGTTGCCAACATCGACTCAATCATTGAAGTTGCTGACGGCATTATGGTTGCACGAGGAGATCTGGGAGAGAATATACCCCTTGAGGAGGTGCCTTTTGTGCAACAAGAGATCGTCCGCAAAGCAAACACAGCCGGCAAGCCTGTTATTGTTGCTACACAGATGTTACTTTCAATGACTGCTCACGAGGAACCAACACGCGCTGAGGTTACGGATGTCACCGAAGCAGTGCGCAGTGGTGCCGACGCCGTGATGCTTTCAGATGAAACCGCTTCAGGGCAGTTCCCTGTTGCTGCGGTAGCAATGATGGATCGCATTATCAGAGAGACCGAAATGCAGACCGGTCGTACTATGTATCACAACCTTATATGAGTGGGACACTTGCAATAGCGCGACATCATGAATCACTTTGGAACAAAGAAGGTTTATGGACCGGCTCACGAGACATACACCTTACCGAACATGGGTTTACAAAATCTGAGGAAATGGGTTTGCTTATACACGACCTCCCCATAGACTTTGCCTTTGCCTCAATGCAGGTACGTTCGATAGAGACACTCTCGTGCATGCTCACTGCACTCAACCGTTTTGACGTGCCCGTGGAACATACGCATGCACTTAATGAGCGCGACTATGGAGACTACACCGGCAAAAATAAATGGGAGATGGAAAAACTCTTAGGAGAAGAAGCGTTTGAGGAGATGCGCCGCGGCTGGGACGTGCCTATCCCCCATGGCGAAACGCTTAAGATGGTGAGCGAGCGAGTGCTCCCTTTTTATCGAAGCGTGATCCTTCCCCTACTTACCGCCAAGAAAAATGTGTTGGTGGTGTCTCATGGTAACGCGCTGCGAGCGCTCATGATGTACCTAGAGTCTATTCCACCCAACAAGGTGCATGAGTTAGAGATGCTTTTTGGCGCAGTAGTACTCTACACAGTAAATACAGAGGGTCGTATGGAGCATAAAGAGTTAAGGCAGGCAACATCCTAAACAGTATGAAAATAATTTTCCTAACAAAAGAAAAATCCGAAGAAGCGTACATGCAGTCTAAGTTGCCCGAGTGTACATTTGTATTTAAAGAGGGGTCATTACAGGCACACCCAGACCTCTCGGACTCCGAGGCTGAGGTGTTGAGTGTTTTTGTAAACAGCCACGTAGGAGCTGCAGAGATGGGTCGTTTTCCAAAACTTAAGTTCATCGCCACCCGTTCGACCGGCTTTGACCATATCGATATCGAAGAGGCGCACAAGCGTAATATTATAGTAACTACCGTTCCCGCCTACGGCGTTGCCACCGTGGCAGAGTTTGCGTTTGCGCTCCTACTTTCTCTTTCGCGCAAAATACGCGAAGCGGGCAGCCGGGTTGCACAAGGTTCGTTTTCTCAAGAAGGACTCACGGGCTTTGACCTCTTTGGCAAAACTATAGGCATCGTAGGCTGCGGCAAGATTGGGCTTCATGCGGTTAAGATCGCAAACGGGTTTGGCATGCAGGTGTTAGTGTATGACGTGTTTCAAAACCAAGAGCTCGCACAAAAAAATAATTTTACGTACGCCACACTTGAAGAACTTTTGTCTCGTGCCGACATTGTCGATGTGCACCTCCCCTACATGAAAGAGACACATCACCTCCTTAATGCAGAGAAGCTCTCAAAGGTAAAAAAGGGTGCATGCCTTATAAACACCGCGCGCGGCGGCGTGATAGATACGCTCGCGCTTGCTGAAGCAGTTAAAAATGGCACGCTTGGCGGTGTCGGCCTCGACGTGCTTGAAGCCGAGGACTTTATGCATGGCGAAGCTGCTACGCAGCCCTCTGAGGAAGAGATTCGTATTGTTGAAGCAAACCGCTACCTTATCTCCCACCCTCGTTCTCTAGTAACCTCCCATATTGCATTCGATTCACAAGAGGCACTCTTGCGAATACTCGACACTACTGCAGAAAATATTGCCGCATTTCAAAGCGGTAATCCACCAAAGTCGGTATAAATACATAAAGCGCCTCGGGCTGATGAGCCCGAGGCGTGTTTGTTATGGATTACGTACTACTGCGTCGTAAATAGCTGCGACCGCACGTTCGCATTGCGTGTTTTCAACTCCGATAACGACGCTGGTCTGGCTTGCAGACTGGCCGACGATCTCGAGATTGATACCCTTCTCCGCAAGTGCGGCAAAGATCTTGCTCGCCGTACCTATGGCGCCGTGCATCCAGTGGCCTACCACCGCAATGATAGCGACCCCTTGCTTCACATTGAGGCGGTCAGGCTTGCAGGTGCGGCGCAACTCGGAGTACAGCTCTCCTTGTTTGCCATTCTGCAGATACTCGCTCGCCACGGTAAGGCTCAGCACATCGACACCATCGGTGATATGTGCAATGTCGAGCCCAAGTTGGTCGAACACCGCGAGCACGCGTACAGCGTAGCCGCGACCCATGAGTGCCTTCTCGACCGTGATGACCGTAAAGTCCTTACGTGAAGAGATGCCGACAATGGAACCGAGTGGCTTGTTCTTGATGAGGCCGTCCGGAAGCACCATAGTGCCAGGCTCGTCGGGCTTTTCGGTATTTTTCACTTCGATCGGAATTCCCTCCTCCCATAGGGGAAAGAGCGCCGGCGAGTAGAGTACCTTGGAGCCTTGGTCGGTAAGCTCACGCAATTCTTGAAACGTGATCTCGTCTATCTTTTCCGCGTCGGGCACCATGTTGGGCGGTGCCCGACGGATACCGGAGACGTTGGTCCACTTCTGAAACAGCCGGGCGCCTGCACACACCGCCACCACCGAACCGCTCAGGTCGGAAGAGTTTCGGGGAAACAGTTTTACCCTGCCGTCGGAGAGAGAACCATAGAACCCGGGGATCACGTAGCGCTTCTCGGGAGAGAGGTCGAGCCCTCGCCACGCACGCCTAGTTGACTCAAGGTTGAGCGTGCCGTCGTCGTTGAGCACAATAAACTGCGTCGCGTCGAGAAACTCAAAGCCGGTAAACGCCGAGAAGATTTTTCCACAGAGATACTCTCCACGGCTCACCAACTCGTCACGGGAGAACGCTGCCTTATATTGACGCAGTGCCTCCAACTCACTCTGGAGCGGAAAATCGGAAAGGTCGAGCCCTTCGACTATTTCCGTGAAACGCTTCTCCACCTGGAGGAGCGAGTCACCATCGCGGGTCGACCTCTCTATCGCCGCAAATAGTAGGTTGGTCACGCCTTCGGGTGCAGACACAACCACATGCTTCATATCGGGCGTGCTATGCACAATGTCGGCTACGCGCCTGATCATGAGGGCATCCTTCACGGACGTGCCCCCAAACTTTCCAACCGTAGTAGTAGGACCGCTCACGAAAACCTCCTGTATAAGAGCTTAAGTCTAGTTTGAAGCTACCTGAGCACGCTGTTTTGGGCAAGTGTGTAAGTATTAGCAAATAGCCGTTGTATACTGTATGCATGTCTCCATCTGAAAAGGAGCTCTTATGGCATGTAGCCTCGCACTCGAACCAGCCGCACAGCAACGACTGGTATTGGGGGTTAGGCGGTATTGCGCTGGTGGGTGTAATAGCATCGGTAGCCTTTGGTAATTCATTATTAGCAATAATCATTGCACTGGGAGGTTTTTCTGTTGGATATTTAGCTCTGCAGAGACCTCGCGAACACACCATTAGCCTCGGACCAACTGGTATAGCTATAGATGGAACTAGGTATTCTTACTCAAACGTACGTTCTTTTTGGGTTGAGCACGTAGACACAGACGCTCGGCTTTTTATAACCATGAAAGGGGCGCTTGTTCCCCACTTCTCTATTTATTTAGCAGACTCTATAGAAGCGGAAGAAGTGCGTAGCTACCTCAAGCAGCACGTGGCGGAAGTGGAGCAGGGTCCGCAACTAGGCGATCGTGTGGCAGACATCTTTGGTTTGAATTAAATCTTTGGCCAGGCGTTCAAAAATTGCCGTCGCAATTTTTGCAACACAACCCTACTTGGTGCTCCCGACAGGAATCGTCTTGCTCCAAATAACCCTGTGCTCCCGGCAGGAATCGAACCTGCACCACCTCCTTCGGAGGGAGATATTCTATCCATTGAACTACGGGAGCGTGCTACTTTTATAGCACTGTTTTGTATTTTTAGTTGCCAGAAGTCCAAAAACAAAAACACCCACCACAAGGTGGGTGTTTTTGTTACTGGTGCTCTCGGTAGGAATCGAACCTACATTGCCAGCTCCGCAAGCTGGCGTCCTATCCATTGAACGACGAGAGCGTTGCACACACAATACGGTAATTTGGATGATTAGTAAATAGGCTCTGGTTAAGCCCTATTACCGTAATATTGACATTTAAACAAAAAAGAGTATAATATAAATTGAACGAACCTTAAAGGAGGCTGTAGTGACCGCGCGCATGCGGCAAGATATACGTCGTTCCCCCTGGTGGCTCCAGATTTTCGCGTGGCCAGGCTATGCGATGCTGTGGACGATCGCTCAGGTTTTCATCTTTGTCGGATGGTTAATCCGTGAGAGCTGGAGCCAGGGCATCTCGGCAGTTAGCCACATTCTGCGTCCATACATCTTGCCTCTGGTGCTCATCACTCTCTCGTGGGGACTCTACACCCTAAATCCGAGATTGTTCAGTGGGTTGCTCGAACTTGGACTGGTCGTCGGGATACTGTGGCTGGGAGCCACATACCTTTTCGGCGGGTTACGCAAGCCGAAGAACAAAAAAGGTGGCAACGGCCACTAACAAGCGAAACGGAGGCCTACGGCCTCCGTTTTAATTTACTTATTTTTGAGCATCCTCGAGATGAGGGATTTGCGGCGCGCTGCCGTATTTTTCTTTATGAGGCCATGCTTATAGGCCTTGTCGATCGCTTTAAATGCGGTCGCCTCAGCTTTGGTGTCGCCTGCCTGAGCCGCACGAACACCCTTCATTGCCTCGCGAACATTCTTCTTAAGCGCCTCGTTATACCCCTTGCGGACAAGAGATTGGCGGTGCGCCTTTTTTGCTGAACGTGTGATTGCCATGTGCGAGCACTATACGATATATGCTGGAAAAGCGCAACTACAACCTTCATCGTATACTTAGCCATATGATTGGTAAATTGACCGGCCGCTGGGGCGGCACCACTCCCGACGGGCTGGCACTTATAGACGTACAAGGAGTTGGGTATGCGGTCAGACTTCCCCTCCCCACCACGTTGGCACTAAGCAGCGGGGCGGCGAGTGAACTCTCTCTGTATATACATACGGCGGTACGCGAGGACGCTATAGACCTTTACGGCTTTACCACCTCCGAAGAACTTTCTTTTTTTAAGTTGCTTATGAGCGTCTCCGGGATAGGCCCCAAAACAGCGCTCGGCATACTAAACATGGCCGAGGTCTCAGCGCTAAAAAACGCGATAGGCGCTGGTGACACCACTAAACTAATAAAAGTATTTGGTATCGGCAAAAAGAGTGCGGAACGTATGGTGCTCGAACTACGCGAAAAGATAGGGGCCGACGCGGGTACCGTGTCTTCAGGAGCCGATGCAGAGGCGCTTGAAGCACTCATGGCACTCGGCTATCGTGCCGACGAAGCGAGAGACGCACTCAAAGCTGCTGCAAAGTTAAAAGGGGTTGGTTCAAGCGTGCAAGAAAAGCTTGCCGCCGCACTTAAACACCTGGGTCCTGCTATGCACACTTCATAAACACCAACATGAAAAAACTTATAAAAAGACTTATTCCTAAAAAACTGCTCGGCCTCTACCACTACTCGCTCGCTATACTTGGCGCATACATCTATCGTTTTCCTTCCAAAGAGCTCGTGGTGATAGGCGTCACGGGCACTAAGGGCAAGTCGAGTACGAGCGACATCGTACATGCCATCCTTACCGGAGCAGGACACAAAACTGCGCTCGTGAGTACTATCCGCTTTTCTATTGGGGAGATGAGCGAACCAAACCTCTTTAAGATGACCATGCCAGGCAGATTTTTCCTTCAGCAATTTTTGCGTAAGGCGGTCTCGCAAGGTGCGACGCATGCTGTCATAGAAATGACTTCAGAGGGGGCGAGGCAGTTCCGCCACAAAGGCATTGAGATGGATGCGCTCATCTTCACCAACCTCTCCCCTGAGCACATAGAGAGTCATGGATCGGTTGAAGCATATGCGCAGGCAAAACTTTCGATAGCACGACACCTTGAAGAGTCTTCGAAGCGTCCGCGCTATATAGTGGCAAATGCAGACGACCAATGGGGTCTTGAGTTTCTTAAAACAAAAGTCGAGCACGTGCTTCCCTTCTCCCTTTCGATGGCCGAGCCATACAGCGTCGACGACAAGTCGATGCGCTTTATGTGGAAGAAAGGTCAACTCTTTTCGGTGCCACTCCCAGGACTCTTCAACCTTAAGAACGTTCTCGCGGCTATAACCCTGTGTGAAGCGATGGGTGTTGAAATTCCGGTCATACAAAAAGCGCTTGAGCACATGCATCCTATACTCGGGCGTGCGGAACGTGTGCAGAGTGGCCAGCCCTACACCGTAATAGTGGACTACGCGCACACACCAGACTCTCTGCGGGCATTGTTTGAGACCTTCAAGCAGTCGAGGATCATTGCAGTTATGGGCTCAACCGGAGGCGGGCGCGACCAATGGAAGCGCTCTGAGATGGGAAAAATAGCCGACCAATACTGCGACACCGTGTTTCTAACCAACGAAGACCCGTACGACGAGGACCCGCAGAAAATAATTGATGACCTTGCGAAAGGATTCTTAACAAAAAAGCCTCACATACTGCTCGACCGCCGCGCAGCTATACGTGAGGCGCTTCGCGAAGCAAAAGAGGGCGACGCGGTGCTTATAACCGGCAAAGGCACAGACCCATTTATCATGGGCCCTAACGGCACCAAAGAAGAGTGGTCGGATAAAAGAGTGGCCAGCGAGGAGCTCCGGAAGTTGGGGTACAATAGGTAGTATATGGCAGATGAAGGAGGCGGAGGCGTTGGGGAAATGGAGATGCTTATCTTCGTATTTGGCGGTTTTGCTGTACTAGCGGCTCTTTGGTACTTAACTGGCGGGCCACAAAAAGCAGACCTTAAAGGGCTCTTTTTAAGCCCTCCTGCCCCACTAGGGACAGGGAGCTCGTATGGCCCGCAGTTCGGCAACTCTTCCGATACCGGGGGTGGTACGCGTTAGTCACCTATACACATGTTATCAACATTAAACATTTTTCCTGCTCTGCTTTCCTACGGGCTTGGCTCATACTTCCTAGCGCCGCTTTTTCTACGCATATGTGTAGCAGGCGTATTAGGGTTTCAGGTGGTGCAGCATTTCAAACATAAGCGTGCAGTTGCAGAGGAGCTTGGAGGAAAGTTGCGTTTCTTGAGCCTTGAGATGACGATTTGGCTCACCGGTATCCTCATCTTAGCCGAACTCATTCTCGGATTGTTTCTTTTTGTGGGAGCATATACTCAACTTGCAGCTATACTAGCCGGGCTAACATTCATTAAAATGGCCTATTTCCACCCACATATGCGCTCCTATGCTCCTATGGCGCGTTCTACCTATATAGTTCTGGCGGTTATTTGTTTCACACTCCTCTTTACCGGTGCCGGCCAGTACGCAGTTGATCTTCCTCTATAGACCGTGCTACCACTGAGGTGATGCTTTGCCTCATTTTGCATAACATACGGAGCGTCCACAATGTAGGAAGTATTTTCCGGACCGCTGATGCGGCCGGGGTTTCTTACATAGTACTCTCCGGCTATACCCCTACTCCCACAGACAGGTTCGGGCTCCCGCGCAAAGACTTTACCAAAGTGTCTCTCGGTGCTGAAAAAACAGTTCCTTGGGAAAAAACAGCAACATTTTCCTCTGCAGTAAAAATACTCAGAAAAAAAGGTTGCACGATTGTTGCGGTCGAGCAGGACCCTCGTTCTATTCCTCTATTTTCATTTGAAGTTGCGAAGGATACTCCCCTTGCGCTCGTACTAGGTAACGAGATACGTGGTATTTCAAAACAATCACTCTCACTTTGTGACGCTATAGTTGAAATCCCTATGAAGGGTGCGAAGGAGTCTTTAAATGTTTCAGTGAGTGCGGGCATTGCTCTGTACCGCTTCTGTGTATAAGCGATTTTTTTTCTTAGGTAGGTAGTACCATTACCAGTAAGGCTCGTGCCTTACTTTTATTGTGTACTTTATGAAAAAACGCGTTTGGTCTTTCACTATTATTAGCGTTGCTCTCCTTTCATCATCATACGCGGTGGCACATGTGCAAGCAGCGCAGCTCTCTCTGGTTGGCGACCCTGTACCAGGAGGCATGTGTGGTTGCATGAGCTGTAACTGCTACTACCCAGACGGTCTTACCCCTCCTACCAATGAGCGCACACTGAGTAGAATTATCGAAATAAACCCGCGTACACTCACCGCCTCGCTTGAGAGCATCCACGACTCCCGTGAAGATGCGGTTATCAAAGCACAAACTCCTACAACCAAAACAACAAGCGGCACCTCGGCCACAAAAAACACCCCGAGCTCTTCAGCAAGTAAGACAACCACTTCCTCTGCAACTAAAACCACAAGCACTGCAACTAAAAATTCTTCAGGTTCGCCAGACGACCGAGATGAGCGCAGTGGCGGGGGCCTCGTAGGAGGCAGTGGCTCAAGCAAATCAAGCTCTTCAGGTAGTACTAAGAACAGTGTTGCTAACCCGAACAAGGCCACTACGGTTAAAAATTCTTCAGGTTCGCCAGACGACCGAGATGAAAATAGTAGCAATAGTAGTAACAGTACTAAGAAACCTGTTACCAAAAACTCTTCGGGTTCCCCTTATGAGCGCGACGAGAAAAAATATTCTCCTACAGGAAAAGCAAGCGGCGCA
>CAYPJX010000015.1:0-14495 GCA_964411175.1 uncultured Candidatus Saccharibacteria bacterium
GTGACGAGCGCTGGCAGGCCGCGCGCATGGAGGGCGTCGTGCGCAACAAGGGCATCAAGGCTGTCCGCAAGCCCAAAGCCACCAAGGCCAAAAAGGCCGTAAAAAAGTCCGCAAAGAAGTCCGCAAAGAAGTAAGGCATTTAATAAAGTAACTGCATACACATGAGCGACAAAATTAAGATAGAGAACCATACGTTTAGCGGCGGGCTGTGGGTCATAGGCTGGCTGTTTACCATCGGCTACGTGGGCCTGTCGTTTTGGCAGGGTGTGCTGGCCATCATCATCTGGCCGTACTACCTGGGGCTGGCCGTTAGCGCGATGTCGCTGCTGCAGTAGTGTTTGACAAAATAGTTTTGCTATAGTATCGTGCTACCCAGCACGGCTCTTTGCAGCCGCCACCTTTTTAAGGAGCATATCGATGGACGAGGGTGAAAGAAGTGGCGTCAGCATGATCAGCTTCATGCTCAAGGATTTGTTTCTCAACCTTGCTACATACCCCGAGCTTTGGTCAGAGGCTCTGGTCAAGTTCATGAACAAGGAGAATCCGTGGGATGAGTCCGAGTCAAAACTCCTGCGGTTGCTCAAAGAGACGGGGTGGAGCGAGCGGGATATCGACTTGCTGCAAAGCGAGCCAGCTGCGCTGCAAGATCTGCACACCAGAATGTTCCCGACACCTATTCTCGACCAGCTGGTTGTGGAGGTGTTTACTGAGGCGGCTCTTGAGGAAATTGAACAAGGCCTTGGTCTTATCCGCGGCCGCCTCATCAGCCGTCTTAAGAAAGACAACATTATCTACGTGCGCGACCTGGCCAAGAAGACCGAGCAGCAGGTGGATCGATTTGCAGGGAGACGATCCTCCAAGACGTTTAAGGCGATAAAAATGCTGCTCGCTAAACACGGCCTGCATCTGGGGATGAAGCTTTCGTAGCGGCAGGTTTAAATCGTAAAGCCCCGGCATGCGCCGGGGCTTTTTTGTTGCTGTGCGGGCAAAACTTGGGTGTACCATAAAGTACGTATGCACCCGCTTTTATACGTGGCCGTGTTGTGCCTCGGGTTTGTCATAGCCTTTGCGCTGTACGAGATTATGGGCAGTGACATGTACGACGAGGTAGAGTCGCCCTACAAGCGCCGGCGGTTTTTGATGGACTCTAATGCCGAGTACGGGCTCTTTAAGGTACTTGTCGAGCTGTATGGCGACAACTACTACATATTCCCCCAGGTGCACTACAGCCACCTGCTAGAGGTAAGCAAGCACGACTGGAAGGAGAGCCGCAGGCAGATGGCCAAGCTCGACAGAAAGTCGGCCGACTTTGTCCTGTGCAAAAAGGGCGATGTCTCACCCCAGCTGGTTATCGAGCTCGACGGCCCCAGTCACGCCAAGGCGCGCACTCAAGAGCGCGATGAGTTTATCAACGACGCGCTGGAGGCCTCCGGCCTCCCGTGCGTGCGCATAGCGGTGGGCCCCTACACCCCAGAGTCTATTAAAGCGGTCGTTGACGAGGCTCTGGCTAAAGCCTGATTTGAGCTCAATCTATTTCGGAATTTTGCAAAATTCCAACATAGTGTATAGTGCCGGCCATGGCACAGGAAAATTTTAGGAAAATAGAGAGAGTTATAAAGGGGGCCGCAAATCACCGCCGGCTGCAGATATTGGCCCTGCTAGTACACCACCCCGAGCTTTCGGTGGCCGATGTGTGCGACAGGCTCAATATCGGGTATATCAACACTTCCGACCATATCCGCAAACTGTTTATCGCCGGGCTGGTCCTTAAGCGCAGCGACGGCAACATGGTACGACACAAGATTACTCCCCGTGGCAAATCTATTTTGGAATTTTGCAAAACACTAGAATAGGCTCGGATGATGAAATACAGGAAGGGGTGTATGGTGGGGGTATGTATATAAGTGTACGGGTGGTGGCCGGGGCCAAGGTGGAGAAGGTCGAGGTTCTGCCCAAGGGCCGGCTAAAAATTAGTGTCAAAGCACCGGCCGAGCGTAACCTGGCCAACAAGCGCGTGCGCGAGCTGGTGGCCGCTCATCTGCGCTTGCCTTTGGCCCAGGTCCGTTTACTCTCCGGCCACACGAGTCCGTCTAAAATCTTTTCAGTGGATGATTGATACAAGAAAGCCCGGCCATGAAATTGGCCGGGCTTTTTGTCTGGTGGATCTATTTCGGAATTTTGCAAAATACTAAAATAGGCGGTCGCTCTATTCCAATGTTCTGCAGAACACTAGAATAGAGCGAGAGACGTATTAGGGAAATAAATTTGCGGGAGAGAGTATACTTACCGCATGAAAACAATGCCAAGCAGCGGCTGGCGCACATGCACCCGCGGCCACAAGTACCGCGGCAGAGGCATTTGCCCCGTCTGCTGGCCGGGAGGAAAGAGGAAGTAGCATAAAGCTACGCATTTGCTACCCTTAAGATGTGGAGCAAGATGAACTAAAAAGGATTGCGCTAGCTTTGGCTGTTGTTAGCTGCCCCAACTGCCTGGGGACACTGCAGATTAAGGATGCCTCTACAGACCAGACAAATGTCCGGTGTATCAAGTGCTTTATTGATATCCGTTTCTTGTTTCAGGACCACGAGGAGTCGGACATCCTGAGCATTTCCCGCTCAGACTACGACCGTCTTATGGGGCAAAACCTGCGGATGCCGCCGATGATCCTGTATTACAAATGGGAGACTGAGAACCCCTCAATAACCTGGGAGCGGGCCGACTTTTACCCGTTTATCCCGGTATGCTTCCTTTTGTCGCCCCAAACCCCTGTCTCGCTTATGTCGCAGAGCGACACGCTGGTGTTCTCGCGCTTTGAAGTTCTGCCCCACTACACCATCTACAACTCCCCAGACGAGGACGACCTAGCGGAGATAGCCAGTACGTGGGACAAGATATCGATGTCGATTATACAGAGTAGGTTCAATATGGGGTACCTCCACTCAAGTCGGATAAAGGAGAAGGCCGAAGAAATACGCCAGAAAAAAGGCCTCCCGGTTGCCGACTCCGACGACGATAGCGATGACTAAGTGAAGTAGCTAAATCAGACATGTCTTTTATTACGAAAGGGGTAGTAAAGAATTTAATAATTTGCCTTATGTGTGCCGCCTCCATCATTATGGTGGCCTACCTTCCGATATCGTTCAATGCAAGGTTTTCTTTAGTAGTTGTATTGCTACTAATTTATGGTTTGTACTTCAAATGGCTTAGAGGTTTTGTAAACGGAGGTACTGCCGAGGCGGACATTGTGTCTGCTCTGCAGGTGCTCCCTGAGGAGTACTCGATAGGCTCAAACTTGATTTTAGGACAGAGGGGAGATATCGATGTGGTTGTTGTAGGGCCTACAGGTATCTGGGCTATAGAGGTTAAAAGCCATAATTGGCGGTTTTATAAAAAGACGCCTTTTATAAAAAAGTGCATACGCCAGGCTCACGCAAGAGCGTTTGCTCTGCGCGATTTTCTTAAAGACAGATTGGGTAAGGAGTTTAAGGTCCAGCCGGTTGTCGTGTTCTCGCATGCAGCTGTGCACCTCGGCCCTAAGCCAATAGAGGGTGTGTATGTAGTGGGGCAAGCCTGGCTTAAGGATATTATTCTGCAGGCTCCTACTTCGCTAAATCCTGCCGACATAGAGTCGATAAAAGCCGAAATCCGCAGCAAGTTGGGCAAGTAGCTAAATCCTTCATGTTTGCTAGGCTAGGGACATGTCTGCTTTCACTATTCCGTTCCCTGAATATGACATCGCTAACATTCTTCAGGCAAAGTTCCCTAAAAAGAATAATTTTTCCGTTGCGATACCCTTAAGCCGACAACAGAAGTTTTATGACCTCCTGCTTATCAACGGCAAGACCAAAAAGTCCGTCACTATCCAGGTAAAGAGTTCAAGGACCTGGCCCGGTTCGGAGAAGAACACCTACCAGTTTTACTCGTGGTTTAACTACTTTGACATAAAGGACAATTACAGCGATTTTTATTTTTTGTACATGACCTACCCGATACTCGATAAAGACTTCCATCCCGGCGCTAAATGGGAGAGGAAAATCCTCGTATTTAATCGACAGGAGATGGTCGATATACTAACCAACCTCAAGACCAAGGCTGGCAAAAAAGAAAGATTCTTTTCGTTCGGGTTTAATAACGGCGACCCCAAGGTGCACGGCGTGCGGGGGTTTCTCGACTTTTCTAATCCCCAATACTCCAAAAACCTGCTGGACAAAAAACTTGCCGAAGTGCGCAGGAAATTAAAATGATAGTTATACCTGAGTCTGGTAGCTAAATTCTTCATATTTGATAGGCTGCAGGTGTGATAGATCAGCTCTATTCTCATCATGAGATGTGCGCCATAGAGGGTGGCAAAATGCTCCAACGGGGGATGAATTTTCGTATTACTCCAAAATACTCGGTTATCCTCCTATCGCAGCGCCCTAACGCTCCCTATACCGATAAAATTTATCCGGATGGTATTACTTTGGAGTATGAGGGTCATGACGTCACCAAGGCACAAAGTCGGAATCCTAAAGGAGTAGATCAGCCTGAAGCTTTACCATCCGGCAAGCTTACAGAAAATGGCAAATTTATAGAGGCTGTTAAAAAACATCAAAATGGTGCGGAGCCAGAATTGGTAAAGGCATACGAGAAAATAAAAGACGGCATCTGGTCGCTCAAGGGCTACTTTGACCTTATAGATTACAAAGTAGTAAATAATGGTCAAAGGAATGTCTATAGGTTTATATTGAGGTTGTCGGAGAGGGAGGCGTCAAATTTTGACTCTATCCAACCAGACTTGGCACATACCCGGCTTATACCTACACAAGTAAAAAAAGAGGTTTGGGAGCGAGATGGTGGTAAGTGTGTATTGTGCGAAGAGACAAAAAATCTCCATTTTGACCACGATTTACCTTTCTCTAAAGGCGGTACTAGCCTCTCGGCAAAAAACATCAAACTTCTTTGTATGAAGCATAATCTCCAAAAGTCAGCTAAAATTGAATAGTTATGGCAGATATACAGTCTCTAACCAAGAAATTGGTCAAATTTCATATAGAAAGGGACTGGAAGCAGTTTCATAACCCTAAGGATTTGGCCCTTTCTTTAGTCCTAGAATCTGCAGAGGTTCTCGAGCATTTTCAGTGGAAGTCTGAGAAAGAGATTGTGGCTTATATAAAGACCCACAAAAAGGAGATAGGGGAGGAGTTGGCCGATGCCTTTAACTGGATTTTGACCTTATCGGACGACCTTGGGATCGATATCCTTAAAGCTAGCGAAGCTAAAATAAAAGCAAACGCCAAGAAATATCCTGTCAAAAAAGCTAAGGGTAATGCAAAAAAATATACAGAATTGTAATTATGGGTCAAATAGATATTTTTGAGTTCGGTAAACAAGGTTTTGAAAAAATCCGTGAATATCAATATGGTCGCGATTGGCCTGTGGTGTATTTGCTTGAAACGAAGGGTGAGGCGTATGTAGGAGAGACAACAAACCTTTATAGTAGAAGTAAACAGCACTATGACAATAGTGAGCGGAGAAAGTTAAAACGCGTCCATGTTATTACAGACGAAACATACAATAAATCAGCGACCTTAGACATTGAATCTTTTCTTATTGAACATCTCGCAGCCGAAGGCTCTTTTTTGTTGCAGAACAAAAATGACGGTCTACGTAACCACAACTACTACCAGCGAGTTGAGTATCAAGCAAAATGTGAATCAATTTGGAAAGAGATGATTGCGAAGCAACTCGTCCACAAAGAGATATACGAAATAGAAAATAGCGATCTTTTCAAATACTCTCCCTATAAGGCACTTACTGAAGAACAATATTTGTTTGTAAAAAAACTCGTTAAGGATATAGAAAACGACATTGCAACGACATATGTCGTTGAAGGGGCACCGGGTACTGGAAAAACTATTTTGGCAACCTATTTAATAAAATACCTTAAGGATCACGATAGTACAAAACATCTGAAAATAGCTCTAATAGCCCCTATGACTGGGTTACGAAGTACTATACGACAGGTGTTTCGTGGCACAGCTGGACTTAAGGCAAATATGGTTATTGGTCCAAATGACGTAGCAAAAACACCATATGATCTTGTCATTGTGGACGAGGCACATCGACTTAAGAAACGCCGGAATCTAGGTGTAGCTTATAAAGCATTTGATGAAGTAAATATAAAATTAAAATTGCCAAAGGAATCTACTCAACTCGATTGGATTCTTGCTACAACAAAACAACAAGTTCTATTTTATGACCAGGGGCAAAGTGTGTTACCTGCCGACATTGATGATGTTGATTTGCGAGAAAAGAATGCTCAATTCTACAAGCTTACAAAGCAAATGCGTATACAGGCTGGTGAAGAATACGTACATTTTATTGATGCCGTTCTTAATCAAAGAAAAGTAAGCATGCCTATACTTTCAAATTATGAGTTGAAACTATTTGATGATGCTGCCGAAATGCACGGAGCGATAAAACAAAGAAATAAAGAATGTGGCCTTTCTCGGATGGTTGCGGGGTTTGCTTGGCCCTGGGTCACAAACCCTGCAAATGGCAAGGTAAAACAAGACTATGATATCGAAATTGGAGAACATAAATTTCGTTGGAATAGTGTTACAAAAAATTGGGTAAACTCACCCAACGCAATAAATGAAGTCGGGTGCATCCATACGGTTCAGGGTTACGGTATGAATTATGTAGGTGTAATTATTGGACCGGAGTTGTATTACGATGACGTTAATAAAAAAATACGAGTAGATAGAAGTAAGTACTGTGATCGTAATGGACATGCAGGAGTTACTGATCCTAAAGAGCTGGAGCGCTATATCATAAATATTTACAAAACTTTACTCACGCGTGGTATCAAGGGGACATACGTATATGTTGTAGACGCAAAATTAAGAGCTTATTTTAAGAAAGCTCTTTCGGTTAAAGAAGTTGTATATGTTCCTAAAGCTGTAAAATCTCCGATTACAGTAGATATGGTTCAGATTCCACTGGTGGGGTCGGCCCCTTGTGGCAATCCATTAATGAGTCAGCAAAACATTGAGAGATCCATTGCAGTTGATAGGGTAAAAATTAGGCCCGGGTTTAAATATTTTATCCTGAGAGCTGAAGGAGATTCTATGGATTTGGCTGGCATACAGGATGGCGACTTGGTTTTGTGTCGCCAGCAGCTTAAAGCCGACACGGGTGACAGGGTCGTCTCTTTACTTGGAGATAATGTCACGATTAAAATATATGGAGAAAGAATAGGAGGTGTAAGAAAGTTACTACCTAAGAGCTCAAATAAAGAGCATACTCCAATAATTCCCAATGAAGGGGACCTTGTGCAAGGCATCGTGCAAGAGGTCGTTGAAGAATAGACAATCGCATGGTTGATTTGGCAGAAATTGAGAGGATATCAAATGGCCACGGTAGTTTTGCTATTTGGCGCGACGGAGACGTTAGAGACATCTCGATTATTAAAGAAAGGAGTGCGGACCTGCATGGACGGGTTATTTTTATAGGCTGCAACCCCAGCGGCATGGTCCCGCCGTTTAAGAACTTCCACTCTGTGCACCGCGGCGGGCATGACAGCTGGTTGGCCGACAGCATAGGCAAGCATCCGGGCTTGCGCGGGGCTTATATGACAGATTTTTATAAGCATGAGTATTCAGTACAAGAGTCGGGGGTAGACTCGTCTGACGAGGCTATTAAAAGAAATGTGCCTATCCTGCACGAAGAGTTGGCGCTGTTTAAGACGGATAATCCGGTGGTCGTAGCTTTTGGAGATAAAACATACAAGCTTCTTACTAAACTAGGCTTTACGCCGGAATATTTGCCGCACTATGCGCGGCGTGGGATGAAGCGGGAGGAGTTTATATTGGCGGTTATGCAGCTAGGGAACAAAATAAGGCAATTTACTTAACTTCTTGCTCGGAAGACGCTTAGGCGCTACTGTGGCTAGACCTATGGCCCCTAAACTCTCAAAGACTGAGTACATTATGTACCGCGAGTGCCCTAACAACACTTGGGTGCGGCGGCACCGCCCAGACATACACGGGCAGTACGAGATGTCGGAGTTTGAGCAGGCGCTGGCCACTATGGGCAACGAGGTCGAGGAGCTGGCCCGTGGGATGTTCCCGGGCGGCTTCCTTGTCGAGAGGCGTAGTGAGGGTGCGCAGGAGCTGACCGCCAAACTGGTGGTCGAGCAGACCCCGGTGATATTCCAGGCGGTGTTTGCCACCGATAAGTACCTGGCCGCAACCGACGTGCTGGTGTGGAACGCCGGTGCCGGGGCGTACGACCTGTACGAGATTAAGATGTCGTCTACCGAGGATGAGGGCGAGGACGGCACCGTTAAGAAAAATAAAAAGAAGGAGGAGCAGTTTGATAACGACTTAGCATTCCAGGCCAACGTGGTGGAGGCCTGCGGGGTCAAGCTTAACCGCAAGTACCTGGTGCGGCTTAACAAGCAGTACGTGCGCCGTGGCGACATAGACTACACGCAGCTGTTTATATTTGAGGACAAGACCGAGGCTATGGTGGTGGTGCAGGAGAATGCTGTGCATGGCATGCAGCACGCGTATGAGTATTTGACCAAGGCAGAGAAGCCCGAGGGCCACTGCCCGTGCTACTACCGGGGCCGCTCGGCGCATTGCACGACCTTTGCCTTTATTAACCCCGACGTGCCTGCCTACAGCGTGCACGACCTTAACCGCATTGGCCAGAGCAAAAAGTATCTAGAGGAGCTGCTGCACGCGGGCGTGTTGCACGTAAAGGACGTGCCTATAGACGAGCGGCTTAAGACCAAAAAGCTCAACCAAGTGCGCGCGCACTTGTCGCAAGAGCCTATTGTAGATATGGAGGCGCTGGCGGAGGAGCTGGGTAAGCTGGAGTATCCTCTGTACTTTCTGGACTACGAGACATTCCCCACGGCGGTGCCGCCCTTTAGCGGCTACCGGCCCTACCAGCACATCGTGTTTCAATACTCGCTGCATGTGCTCGAGCATCCGGACGCGGAGCTTAAGCATTATGGCGACCTGATATTGGGCGGCGATCCGTCGGCCAAAATTGCCGAGGCGCTTGTCTCGCACATCGGGCCCAAGGGCAGTGTTATATCGTGGTACAAAACGTTTGAAAATAGCCGCAACAAAGAGTTGGCGGCGCTGTTGCCGGAGCATCGCGAGTTTTTCTTAAACCTGGTGGCGCGCACCTACGACCTTATGGATATTGTTGAGCACCAGCACTATGTGCACCCCGGGTTTATGGGCCGCGCGTCTATAAAAAAGGTATTGCCCGTGCTGGTGCCCGGACTGTCGTACAAAGACCTGCCGGTTAAGAGCGGGACTGACGCCATAGAGGGCTACCGCCAGCTGACCCGCGAGGTATTGGTGGGCGAGGAGGCCGCACAAAAGCAGCGCGACATGCTGGAGTACTGCAAGCTCGACACCCTGGCGATGGTCGAGATTTGGAGGCACTTTAAGGGTGTTGCGGGTGGGGTGTAGTTGTATTTTGGGGTGGGTGGGGTAGAGTGTGGGCTGTTTTGGACATCATAGGAGAGCTACATGGCAAAAGCCAAGCCGGTTATTAAGGTCTACTTACTGCCAGACGAGTGGGGCGAGGATGAGCACAGGACCCTGTCTCACAACCTTGCGGGCGCACTTATCGAGGCTGGAGTGCCTAGGGTTGAGAGTGAGGACGATGTTCTCACTATCTTCCCCAAAGATGGGATGTATCCCGCGCTCCAACACATCCACTGCGAGGTCGACCTCCCTCTGGGGCGGCATGCAACCCCAAAGTTCCAGAATAAGCTCGCCGAGATGGTTATCGGCGTGCTCCAGGTGCAGCTCGACAAGGCATACATCCAGTGCAAGGTGTACGTGTTTGACGACACGGTGGGCTTTAGCTCGAGCATCCCGTCATGAAGGTGATACTGCAGGAGTGGGATACCACGCAGGGATACCAAGTGTCCCTCAGCAAGGACAAGGAGCAGCTTGCAATGACTATTGCTCGGCTTAAGGAAACGAATGCCGGCACACCGAAGAATGGGCCTATAGAGATAGAGTTGCCCGATGACAATGTGTTGACCAATATGGTTAAGAGCAAGACTGTCTTTATCAATCCGGACGATCGTGAGGCGATACCGCGTCTCCACTAGCCAAAGGCCGCCCAGCGATGGGCGGCCTTTTACGTAGCTACCTATGTAGTTGTTGATGGCGAGGTTTTGCGCTAGGGTGGGGTAAATTGTTCTTACACTAGGTAGAGGGAGGCATACATGTCCCAGATTACAGAAGGGCCATTGCCGGTTGAGGACGCGGCGACTAACTATGCTGTAGGACTATACAACCGGCTTCGGTATGAGAGTGGATGGCGCAAGGACACATTCTCGCTCTTGCGCCAGGAGTATGCACATTTTGTACGGTTGGCCATTGTAGGCGACTTTGATGTGCAGGCTATGTGGGAGTATGGGTGGCTGGTCGGGGCCACCCACCAGTACCTGCGCCACAAGGAGTCCAAGACCTTCTCGGCTTGGTTCTACAAAAAGGTATGCGCGGACTTGGCCGGTATCAACGCGCAGATCAAGCGGCTTGAGTTTGACGAGACGGAGAAGGACAGCATGCGCCGGGCGTTCGAGCGCATGGCACCCCTTATCAAGGGGTGGGAGACACCAAAAGAGGCCCGGGGGTAGTCCCGGGCCTTTTTGCTACCCGCAGGGTAGGAGTATACTTTAGGTATGCGCAACTCAACCATTGTCTCGGTGCTTATTGTCCTGTTTGCTATCTTGGGCGGGTGGTATTGGTGGTCTATGAACGGCGGGCCGGCTATGCCGGGGTTTAGCCCCGCAGGCGGCCAGCAGGCCTGCACTATGGAGGCAATGGTGTGCCCGGACGGCACCGCGGTGGGCCGCACGGGCCCCAACTGCGCCTTTGCTCCGTGCCCCACACCGGCACCCAGCACTAGCGGCTCGGCAAACATTGATGCAACTACCCAGACCAACCCGGCACCGCTGGGCAACACCGGCACCGCGGCCGACGACCCGGGCCTGGGCGACGGATCGGCCCCCGCGCAGTAGTAATTTGGTACACTGGGGGTATGTCTACTGAAGAATTTAAGGTATCGGGCAGCGACATTATAGACACGGTCAAGCGCGTTGTGGCGCAGGGCAATGCGCGCCGCATTATTATTAAGAACGAGGCGGGCAACACACTGGTAGAGTTCCCCCTAACTATTGGCGCCATAGGCGCGCTTATTGCCCCGGTGCTGGCGGCGGTGGGTGCTATTGCCGCGCTGGTAACCAAGTGCACTATTGTCGTAGAGCGCCGCGACGACGTACCGCCCAACGACGTGCCGGGGCAGGAGGATACAATAGAGGCATGAGAATAAACCGCCCCTCCCCGCTCTACTTTCGCAACTTTATATTTGGGGTTGAGGACAGCCTTGTCTCGACCGTGGGGCTCTTAAGCGGTGTGGCTATTGCCGGCGTGCCGCAGGCCACCATTGTGCTGACAGGCATGGTGCTTGTGCTGGTCGAGGCTTTTTCTATGGCGGCGGGGAGCTTCCTGTCGGAGTCGTCGGCGCAGGAGTACGCGCACAGCGACGAGGTACGGGGCGCGCACCCTGTGGTGGCGGGGGTGGTGATGTTTGCCTCGTACTTTGTGGCGGGGTTTGTGCCGCTTGCGCCGTACTTGTGGTTTCCGGCCGCGGCGGCGCTGCAGCTTTCCGTAGTGTACTCGCTTGCGGCGCTCTTTTTGCTTGGGGCACTGTCCGGCGCCTTGTCGCGCACTAAGATTATGAGGACCGCATTGCGGATGGTGGTGATAGGCGGGATTGCTATTGCGGCGGGCGTGGGGGCGGGGCTGTACCTGCCGGTGTAGTGTATATTTAAAACATGGCCCGTTCCTCTGTGCGCCCGCTGCCGGGGCATCATCATATTATCGACAAGCTCGCCGTTATTAACGGGGCGGTCGCAGGGCTCGCGCTGTACCCGCAGGTAATTGCTATCTTGTTTATGGGTGTTGTTAACACGCTCTCGCCGCTGACACTCTGGCTTATTTTGGGCAACAACATTGTGTGGACGCTGTATGGCGTGCACCGCTCTATTGTCTCGGTTACCTTGGCCGGGGTACTCAGCTTTTTTGCGGCAGCGATATTGCTTGTTATTTAATATGAACACCATATCTGCAAAACACTGGCTGGCGTTGGCGGGGTTTGTCGTACTGTGCGAGGCCGCGGGCCTGGCGGGCACCGTGTTTACCGCTCAGGCCATACCGGAGTGGTACGCACTCCTAAACAAGCCAAGCTTCTCTCCGCCTAACTGGCTGTTTGGCCCGGTGTGGACGGCGCTGTACCTGATGATGGGCACTGCCGCATGGCTGGTGTGGCGGCGCCAAGGCGCAGGGGCGCTTAAGGTGTTTTGGCTGCAGCTGGCGCTTAACGCGCTATGGACGCCGCTGTTTTTTGGCCTGCACAACCCGCTTGCGGGCCTGGTGTGCATAGTACTCATGTGGCTGGCTATTGTGTGGACTGTTTACGGCTTTTGGGGCGTGTCGCGCCCCGCCGCGTGGCTGTTGGTGCCGTACTTGGCGTGGGTGTCGTTTGCCACCGCGCTTAACTATGCTATCTGGACGCTTAACTGACATATCGTGGCGCCGTGTTGTGGCGGGCGCTGCGGCGCTGGTCGCCCTGCAAGTATTGGCATTATGGATGATGGGCCAGCCCGCTATTGCGCAGAGCGGGGTTATTAAGCTATGGGAGGGCGCGGTGCTAAGCTCCGGCAACTCGCAGCATATAACCGACTGGTACACGTTCTCGCACGTTATCCACGGCCTGGTGTTTTATTGGTTGTTGAGTTTGGCGGCGCCGCGCGTGCCGGTACTGCTGCGGCTTTTATTTGCGATGGGTATCGAGGTGTCGTGGGAGATACTCGAGAACACCCCGATGGTTATAGAGCACTACCGCCAGCAGGCACTGGCGGTTGGCTACACCGGCGACAGCATCCTTAACTCCATAAGCGATACTATGGCCATGGTGGCTGGCTTTGTGGCGGCGTGGCGCCTGCCAGTGTGGGGGAGCATCATGATGGGCCTGGGGCTCGAGGCCGCGGCGCTGTGGTTTATCCGCGACGGACTATCGCTTAATATTGTCGGGTTTGTGCACCAATTTGACTTTATTACGCAATGGCAAAACGGGGAGTAGCCTAGACAGGGGTATTTATGGCGTTTTGTAGTGCTTTATCCCCAGCAACTTGTGTATTTTGTGTATTTTTTAGCGTAATTTGTGCTAGTATGTGTATATTAAAGGCCTAAGTACACAAAACGTATGGGTAATACACTTACGGGCAAGCAAAAGCGGGTTTTAGAGAACATCTCTCTGTACATACAGGCCAAGGGCGAGCCGCCTACCTTGGAGGAGCTGCGCCGCAACCTGGGCTTTAAGTCTTTGCGCACCGTAGTGCAGTACCTGGACATCTTGGAGCGCAAGGGCTACATGGTGCGCCGCAAGTATGCCCGCCGCAACATCGAGCTGCGCCCTATAGACGCCGAGGGCCGCCAAGAGACCTTGGTGTCTATACCGGTGGTGGCCAACGTGGGTTGTGATGACCTCTCGACCTTTGCACAAGAGGAGTACGATGAGTTTTTGCAGGTAGACAAAAAGATTGTCGAGGAGAACGGCGACATTGTGGCCGTGCGCGCGGTGGGCGACAGCATGCTGGATGCCGGGATACACAGCGGGGACTATATATTGGTGCAGTTTACCGACAATGTAAAAAGCGGCGACCGCGTGGCGGCCATAGTGGGCGACATGGTAACGGTAAAGCGCCTGGAGCGCCGCGACGGGGTCACGATACTCTACCCGGAAAACAAAGACCCTAAGTACAAGCCTATAGTGCTGCGCGAGGACTTTAAGATTGCGGGCCGGGTGCTGTGCGTTATCCCGGCCGCGGTGGCCGACACGGAGATTAACGACATTACCGCGGTTGCAACCGAGGATTGGGAGTAATTACTAGAGCCGCGCCCAATGGACAATTGCGCGGCATGATTCTGACTAAATCAATGCCAAACAGCGAACAAGAGTGGAAGAACAAGCTCACCCCCGAGCAGTACAAAGTACTGCGGGAGAAGGGGACCGAGGCGCCGTTTACGGGCAAGCTTTTGCACGAGGAGCGCGACGGCGTGTTTGCCTGCGCGGCGTGCGGCAACCCGTTGTTTGCATCTAACGCCAAGTTTGACTCCGGCTCTGGCTGGCCCTCCTTTGACCAGGCGCTGCCGGGCGCTACCAAGGAGGTGCCCGACACCAGCGCGGGGATGGCGCGCACCGAGGTAGTGTGTGCGCAGTGCGGGAGCCACCTGGGCCACCTGTTTGACGACGGGCCCACGACGACCGGCGCG
Source organism: uncultured Candidatus Saccharibacteria bacterium (assembly GCA_964411175.1). Taxonomy (GTDB): domain Bacteria; phylum Patescibacteriota; class Minisyncoccia; order Phycocordibacterales; family SBAW01; genus GWA1-54-10. Next base: position 14,361 of record CAYPJX010000015.1, read on the forward strand.
CGCTACTGCATGAACAGTGTGTGCCTAGGATTTAACGAGGGAGAGAAGTAAGCTGCGTAAAACAAATTTGCTGGGGTACTCGATTTTTTTGCTAAAAAATCGCTCAGTCCTCGCGCCGGTCGCGCTGCGGAGCCC
>CAYPJX010000016.1:0-441 GCA_964411175.1 uncultured Candidatus Saccharibacteria bacterium
GCTCTACCAACTGAGCTAACCGCGCGTCAGCGACACTAATGTTACACCGTGTCCTGCGGAGAGGGAGAGATTTGAACTCTCGGTACGGTTTCCCGCACGCCTGATTTCGAGTCAGGTGCCTTCAACCACTCAGCCACCTCTCCATAACTTGCGATGGAGCCCGCGCTTCGCGCGGCAAGGGTGGCTGAGTGGTTCGGCCACTACGTGTGCCGGCTCGAAAGAAAGCAGTTTCTTTCAGGCTTAAGCTCAGCCACCTCTCCATATGAGCTTTTTGCTCAATGCCACATAAAGTACCATTTTTTCCCGTTTTAGGCTATATTGAGGCCTAAGCCCATTCGTATGGGGGCCCTCTAGTCTAGTGAAGTGAGCCAAAAGAAAGCTATTTCTTTTGCGAGCGAACGACGACTTTATGGCCGAGTGTAACGAGGCCCTATCGTCTAA
>CAYPJX010000016.1:467-13964 GCA_964411175.1 uncultured Candidatus Saccharibacteria bacterium
TTAGGACAGCGCCCTTTCACGGCGTAAATCCGGGTTCGATTCCCGGTAGGGTCACATTGGTAGCAAAACAAAAGAGCCCCGAGGGGCTCTTTTGTTTACTGTGTAGACCAGTCTTTTTGCCACTCCTTCATCTGTGCTATCTCTTTGGTTTGCGCTGTTATGATGTCTTGCGCCATCTGTTTAAGCTCTGGATGAGAAGCGTCTTGAAGCGCTTGTTTTGCCATAGAAACTGCACCTTCATGGTGCGCTATCATCTCGCTTAAGAACGCGCGGTCAAACTCCTCGCCGGTCTTACCTGAGAGGCCTGAAGTCATGCCACTCATGGCGGAGCTCATGTCCATCGAGTGTTCCGCATGTTCACTCTGTTTTGTGGACGGAGTATTCTGGCTGTCGCGGATGACGTACCCTCCGGCAAAGCTTGCTAACAAGCCAAATGCGGCCGCAATAATAAGTACTATATGTTTTTGCATAGGTTATCTGTTATTTCGTAAGTACATCCTAATTATACCAAGGGAGAGAAATCTCTTTTGTACGGTATAGTAGGGAACGTACTTACTAAAATTTTCAACGATGGAATATAAGAAGCTCGGAAGAACTGAAATAGAAGTGCCGGTCATCTGCCTAGGTACCATGACCTGGGGCCAGCAAAATACCGAGGCAGAGGCACATGAGCAGCTCAACTACGCGGTTGAAGAGCGCAACATAAAATTTATAGACACCGCAGAAATTTACCCGGTGCCACCCGAGCGCGAGAAGCAGGGGAGGACAGAGACGTACATTGGCAACTGGCTCAAGGCGCGCGGCAAGCGTGACGACTTGTTTATTGCAACCAAAGTCTCGAGCCGGTTTCAAAAGGGTAGTGTACGCGAGCGTGACGCATCGGAGGGGCTTACCCGTGCCGGCATTCGTGAGGCAATAGAGGGCAACCTGCGTCGCCTTCAGACCGACTACGTCGACCTCTACCAGGTGCACTCACCCGACCGGAGTGCCAACTTTTGGGGCCCGCGCGGCGTACAAAAAATTGAGCAGGAAAACGTTGCTTCAATCGAAGAAACACTCAACGCTTTGACTGAACTCGTAAAAGAAGGAAAGGTGCGGCATATTGGCGTCTCTAACGAAACTCCGTGGGGAATTATGCAGTACCTCAATCTTGCAAAAGAGAAGGGCTTGGAACGCATTGTCTCGATACAAAACCAATATTCGCTTACTAACCGTACCTATGAGATAGGCCTCTCTGAAATGACCATGCGCGAAGAGGTGAGCTTGCTCGTGTACTCGGCGCTTGGTATGGGCGCACTTACCGGCAAGTATTTAGGTGGAGCAAAGCCTGCAGGTGCACGTTTTACTCTGTTTGAGCGCAATGCCGAGCGGTATAACCCGCCGCATGCGCAAGAAGCTATTGAAGCGTATGTACACCTGGCCAAAAAATACGGTATAGAGCCAGCGCAGATGGCTATCGCCTACGCCGTGTCGCGCGAATTTGCCACGAGTACTATCATTGGTGCGACATCACTCCTACAACTCAAGAGCGATATCGATGCGGGCGAGCTTATACTCCCACAAGAACTCTTGGCAGACATTGAAGAGCTTTACACTATCTACCCTGACCCGACTGCGTAGTACCATTGCGCCTTTGCTATGCTTACGGTAGGTTTACCGTCTACACCATATGGCATCATTTCTTCATAAGTGCCGGAATGTGCTGTATGTACTCCGCTTCTGGGCGCTACGCCTTATAGGGAGTAGTAAAGACATTGGTGGCGTACGCGTCATACTCATACGTGACGGCAGGGTGGTGCTCGTGCGCCACTGGCTTACTCCAGATGTCTGGACCCTCCCCGGAGGGGGTATAAACAAGAACGAAACGCCCAGCGAGGCTGCGAAGCGAGAAGTATTTGAGGAGGTGGGCTACACCGTACGTTCTTTCGACGGAGTGCTCGGCATTTACCGTGGCCGCATGGGCGAGAAGGATTCGGCTATCGTACTCATTTCCTCCGACTTTGATGGCGGCATGAAATGGCTCCCTAACCTCGAGATCATGGAGCGAGGGCTCTTCGACTTCGACCACCTCCCTGAAAATCTTTCTCCAGGCAACCGTAAAAGATTGCTTGCATACCAGTGGGGGATAGAAAACCAACGTGGCACCTGGTAGCTGCGTCGAGTTACATTTTTATCCAGTAGTAAATGTCTTCGAGTGCCTTTACCGCATCGCCCGCAGCGATGTTGTTTTGGTGGTAGAGCTCGTCGGTGCAGTCGCCCGCGGCCCATATGCCCTCAACTGAGGTACGTTGGTTGCGCGCATTTACCTTTACGCGGTTAAATTCGTCGAGCTCAATAATATCTTTTGCGAAGTCAGTTGCAGGGAGCATGCCTATCTCTACAAAGATCCCCGCTGCAGGAACTTCAGTAAGTGTACCCGTTGCATTGTCTTTGATAGTTATACCTGAGACAAAGTTTTCTCCCTTAACTTCAACCGGAGTGGCATTTACTACCGCCTTCATGTTGGGATGAGCGAGTACGGTGTCTACCGTCTTTTTATCTGCACGCTTGAAGTCTGGCGAGCGGTTAATAAGTGTGACCGACTTGGCGTACGCCAAGAGCTGTGCGGCGGTTTCAAAACCTGCATTACCCGCGCCAATGACTACCGTATCCATACCACCAAAGAGCGGGCCATCACACGAGGCGCAGTAGGTGAGCCCCTTGTTCTCAAATTGAGCAGCCGTAGGAATGTCGAGCTTGCGGCGCATGCCACCGGTCGCAATGAGCACCGCTTTTGCCACATAAGAGCCTTTACCGGTGGTTACGGTAAAACCATTTGCAGACTTCTCAAGCTTTGTTGCGCGTTCACCAAGCTTAAGGTCTACGATATTCTCGGCATATGCCTCAAGGTGTGCTTTAAGCGACTTAGCGAGGTCGAGGCCAGAGATTTTTTGCGTGCCTATCCAGTTTTGGATCTCAACTGAGTCGGTTGACTGGCCGCCAATAGTCTCTGCTATAAAGACGGTTTTTAAGCGTTTACGCGCCGCGTACACGCCAGCAGCAACGCCGGCAGGTCCTCCTCCTATAATGGCGAGATCGTACATCACGCTATTTTACTTGATTTTAGGCCTTCTGAGAAATGAAGGCACTGCACCCCACTCGTCATCGTCATCCTTGCTTTCAGGCTTAGGCGCCATAGGCTCCTTCTTCATCTCCTTTTCAGGCTCAGGAGTGGGGACGATAGGCGCGTTGTATATCTTGCCGAGGACAGGTACATCAGCCTCCTTCTCTTCCTTTTTGGTGTCGCGAGAGAAGTTAAAAAGCTGTGCTCCGCGCGGCATAGCGCTCGCGTTCGGGAAGCCGGTTGCGATAACCGTAACGCGGATCTCGTTTTTCTTGAGCTTGTCGTCCTTGATAGCACCGAAGATGATTTTCGCGTTCGGGTCTACCGACTCGGTGATTATCTTTGCAGCCTCGTGTACCTCGATCATGCCGAGGTCGTCGCCACCGGCGATAGCAAAGAGTACGCCCTTTGCGCCGTTGATAGAGATCTCGAGAAGTGGGGAAGAAACCGCTGCGTGTGCTGCGGTAGTTGCACGGTTTTCGCCTGAAGCGATACCAATACCCATGAGCGCTGAACCAGAATTTTCCATAATAGCGCGCACGTCGGCGAAGTCGACGTTGATGATACCCGGGTGGGTGATAAGGTCGGAGATACCTTCAACTGCACGCATCAAAACGTCATCGCACATAGAGAATGCCTGCTTAAGCGTGGTCTCTTTTGCAACGGTTGCGAGCAAGCGATCGTTCGGGATAACGATGAGTGCGTCTACTTCTTTGCGGAGTTCTTCAAGGCCCTGTTCAGCCAAGCGAAGGCGCTGCTGACCTTCAAATGAGAATGGCTTAGTAACCACACCCACAGTGAGTGCACCCAGTTCCTTAGCGGTCTTTGCAACGATAGGTGCTGCACCGGTACCGGTACCACCGCCCATGCCGCATGCGACAAACACCATGTCGCTGCCTTTGAGTGTCTGCTGGATCTCTTCTTTAGTTTCTTCAGCGGCGCGCTTGCCGATGTCGGGGTTCATGCCAGCACCGAGTCCGCGCGTGAGGTTTTTACCGATATGAATTTTCTTTTTTGCGAGGGACTGATGGAGGTCCTGCGCATCGGTGTTGACCACAATGAAGTCAACGCCGCGCACCTTGCTCTCCACCATGTGGTTGACGACGTTCTTTCCGGAACCGCCAACGCCCACAACGCGGATTCGTGCGAACGCTTCGACTTCTGGTTGTACTTGAGGCATGGTGTTAATAGTATCCTGTAATTAAGCCTCTGCAATATACCATTTTTTAGAAACGCGCACCTTTGACAGGGGCGCGTTTTCTATTCTGTAACTGTGTTTTTTAGGGGAGGAATTTGCGTATCCAGTGCCAGATACCGCGCATGAGGTCTCCTACACCAAAGGAGGGGCCCGGTTCTAGGTCGCCACCCTGGGTAAAGCCCCAGATGGTAAGGCCGTAGGCAACCGCCCAGGTACCGTCTTTAAGCTGCACTTGCGAGCCAGGGCCTTCGGCAAATGTTGCATGGCGGGAGGGTATTTTGAGCACTGCTTTTGCGAGGTCGGACATGGTCTGCACCGAAGAGCCGCCGCCCGTGAGGATGATGCCTGCAGGAAGAAGCTCCGACTTGCCGATTTTTTTGAGATACGCTTCAACCAACTTAAACATGTCGGATACACGGCGGCCTATCACATCTTCTATCTTTCGTTTTGAAAAAGTGGAGCCCAAGACCGCGCCTTGCTTAAGCTGCTCCGCTTCCTCTGGGGAAATGCGCAGCCCAAGTGCTAGGTCATGAGTAATGTCCGATGCACCCACAGGGAATACTTTGAGGGAAATAGGAATGTCGTCTTCAAATACGATTACTGAAAGAGTCTCTGAGCCGATGTTGGCAAGCACGCAGCCAACACGTTTTTGCATTTTGTTGAGTGCCACGAAGCTCGCCGCAAGCGGAGATGCTGCAACGTCTTCCACCTCTATACCTGCTTCTTCAACGGCAGCAACGAGGTCATTGACGTGGCGCTCAAGGCAGGTAATAAAAAGTGTCTCAACAGAAAGGCGCATACCCTTCATACCTAAAGGCGAGCGGCCCATAACGCGGTTGCCGTCGACCGCGTAGCGCAGTGGAATGGTGTGAATTATTTTACGGTTGAGTGTGGCTGATGGAGGAAGCGATGCCTCGCTTGCGGCAATGGCACGCGGCACATCGCGCTCAGTTACTTCTGAGTCACCGCGTTCAACCACGGTTTCACCGCGGGAGAATGCCTCATCGAGCCCAATGCCGCCAATACCGATGTACGCTTTTTTTACTTTTACCTGCGCTGCGCGGCTTGCTTGTGCAACTGCCGCCGCTATCGAGCGTGATATTTCTGAAACAGAAGTAATGTAACCATTCTTGAGCCCGCGACTCTCTGCATACCCTGTGCCGAGTATGCGCGGTGTGTCGCGAGGGTTATCCGGCGCGCCAGCGATAACTACCTTGACTTGGTAGGTCCCGACGTCGATTCCGGTAACGATTTTTTGCATAGGTTGAAGTGTGAGCACACACGTTGCTCCGCGCGTTCCATTGTACCACCATGATCGAGCCCTGTGAGGTGTAGTAGGCCGTGGATAAAGAGGTAAGCGATGAATTCCTGCGCACGCATGTCGAAGTCTGATGCCTGTATGCGTGCAGTTGCGGGGCAAATAAAAATTTCTCCTGATTTTTTAGAAAGGGGAAACGCTAAGACGTTTGATGCCTTGTCTTTGTTTTTACTACGCAAGGTTACCTCGCGTGCCTCTTTTGGAGTGAGCAGGGTAAAAGAAAGGTCGTACTCTTTTCCGAGCACATGCTCTTTGAGGGCCTTAAATGGCACACGCGGGATTTTCCCGCGTGTTTTGTTTCGTATAGAAAACGTTGCCTGCATGTATTACTTGCGGCGAGGACCGCGAGTGCGCTCAACTATCTTGCCGAGCTTGATGAGCTCCTGGATGTTTTCGCGGCGCTCGATAGCTTTAAGCGTGTGCTTGCGGCGCACTGCAGGGGAGACCGCACGCGAGTAGTAGCGGCGGCCGCGCATGCGCTGGATAAGACCAGAGCCCTGGACGCGCTTCTGGAAGCGGCGGATAAGGTTTACCGCGCTCTCGCCTTCGTTTTTCTGTACTTCTGCATTAACAGTCATGTGGCTCGTATAATAGCACGGCTACCCTAGGCTCGCAAGGTCTTAAGGAATCGGGGCATTTCGGTAACCGGAACGGTGATTTGGGAGCTATTTTGCATGGTGCGGACGATAACGGTGCCGTCTAAAGCCTCTCGTTGACCCATAATAATGAGGTGAGAAACCCCTTCGGCAGAGGCCTGGGCCAGTTGCATAGAAAGGCGGCTTGAGTCGAACGACTGCAAGACAGGCACTTTAGCCTCTCTAAACATGTCGACCACGTTGAGGCCTTGGAGCTTAGCCCTGAGGCCTAGCTGCGCGAAATACACCTTTGGTTTGCGGCTGGTTGGAAGTACTTGGAAGTGTGTACGTGCTGCACCCTTTTTCCTAAAGAATATAGAAGCACCAACCCCAGCAGAATCTTTTCTGCGCGCCTCACGGCGGAAGAATTCGTCGAACCGGCCGCCATATGCGCCCAGTATGGTGGCGTCACTTTCCTCAAGATCAACCGCGAAGGTTACGTGCGGTCCCTTGTCATCACCTAAAAGCAAGTCATCTATTTCGTAGGGGAGTCCAAGGCGCTCGAGGTTCTCAAGCACGGAGCGGAAGTGTACGCGGCTACGCTCGGAGAGGAAATGTACGGGGCGCGGGCCCTCAGTAATAACTTCACGACAGCTGTCTTTAGTGCAGCGGTAGAGCGAAAGCGGGTCTTGTGTGCTTTCGTGGGTGCAAGAAGTATCTACGCGGCCGAGGTGTTTGCGTACATGCAGCGAAAGTTCGCGGCCGAAGCGGTTTTGTGAGTCGCGGTCGCCGAGTGCATTGATGCGAATACGCGAAATAGGCGCTCCCCACTCCGAGAAAAGCATTGCGATCGTTTTGAGAAGCACTATTTCACCAACACTCTCACTGGTGCCTGCGACCATGAGCCCAAACTCACCACTATCTTCAAGTGGAACAGTGTGTGGTGCATACGCAGGTGTAGGGTTGGTATAGAACGTAAGTATTGGCTCCTGCGGATGTGCTGCCGCATACGTAGCTGCAAGCCCGGCACTTCTAGTAAATGAGTAAATGCCGCGACCTTTGTCTTGTGCTAGGTGCGCTATCTTGTCTGGCGTCTTGGAAAAACTTTTTTCCAAGTTACGCATGGGCGTGAATCCGTAGAAAGACGCCACGTCGGTTGCGTGCTTAAGGAATGAGGCGGGGGACGAACGTGCTCCTGTGCTCATATAGAGTGTATTTATTCTTGTACAGTTACTGCTCCGGGTAGAATGCCAATTTTTTGGAAGGGAAGCAGGCGCAAAAATGCACGACCCACAATATTTTTCTCAGAGAGGACACCCCATACGCGCGAGTCAGAGCTTTCAGGGCGATTGTCACCCATCACGAAATACTCCCCGGTGCTCAGGTTCTTGGTCATGTCGTTACCGTTTCCTACGTTGAGCACATAATCTTCGTGTAAGGTGATCGTTTTGCCGTTGGTTTCTGTTACATACACACTGCCGTTCTCTATACGTACGGTTTCTCCAGGGAGTCCGATAATGCGCTTGATAAAGAACTGTGAAGGGTCTTTAGGATAACGAAAGATGATAACATCGCCACGCACCGGATGTTCAAAACGGTAAGTAAGTTGGTCGACAATGAGGTACTGGCCCGTTTTAAAGGTAGGATCCATCGATGCGCCAGAGACGATGAATGGCTGTGCAACAAAAAAGCGTATCGGGAGGATTATGAGAGCGGCAATTGCGGCGAGTTTCAGAAGTTCAGTGAAGAAATTTTCTTGCTGTCCTTCTGGCATGGCATACATTGTATGCCTCTCAAGTGCAATTGCAAGTTTTTCGAGAAAAAATGCCCGAAAAAAGTCCTCGGACTTCAGAAGTCACACTTAATAAACTCTTGGTCAGAGTATTTTTCATTCATTTTCTCTCTTCAAATTCTTTATGCTATAGTTTTTGCCATGCAGTGGATCATCGCTGGTCTCGGAAACCCCGGAAGTGAGTATGATAATACGCGACATAACATCGGGCGCGACTTTGTAATGGCTCTCGCCAAGAAAGAAGGGCTTAAAGAATGGAAAGAAGATAAAAAAGTACACAGACAAAGTGCCAAGATGGAATTGTTCGGCAAAAAAGCACTGCTTCTCTTGCCCGACACCTACATGAACAACTCTGGCAAGGCATTTTTGAGTGTCGTGACGTCAAAAAAGCAGGCAGAGCAACTTATTGTGGTACACGATGAGCTCGATTTGCCGCTTGGTAAGGTAAAAATAGCATTTGGTAGCTCTGCGGGAGGGCACCGCGGTGTCGACTCGATGCAAAAGGCGCTTAAGACCAAAGATTTCATACGTATACGCGTGGGGATCTCTGGCGCAACTGCGAGTGGCAAGCTTAAGAAGCCCGACGGCGAGAAGGTTGTCGACTTTGTGCTCGGCACATTTAAACCAACAGAAGAAGAAAAGTTGAAAAAAGTGCGCAAAACAGTATTTGAAGCCATTGAACTTATGCTTACGGAAGGTAGGGAAGAGGCGACGATGCAGATACACACCAAGCAATAACAAAAACCGCCGGCATGTGCCGGCGGTTTTTGTTTTGCGTGTTGAGCGGATAACACTGCTACTAAAGAGGGTTGGACTTGGCCTAGCGGCCTGGAGCGCACTCTTTAGTAGCAGTGTTAGAAGCGATTTACTTCTTCTCGCCTCCAAAAGAGAGCGTCATGCGCATATCCTTCGGCTCAAAGAGAGAGATGGAGAACGGGTAGCGTTTGCCGAGCTCGAGCGTTGAGCGGAGCTTCTCCTCCGTACCAAACTCAGAGATGTGCACGAGGCCAGCAATACCTTCCTCGATAGACGCGAGCGCGCCATGCTTGTTGAACTTGATAACCACGCCTTCAACCTTGTCGCCCTTCTTGTAGTTTTTGCCTGCAGCAACCCATGGGTTTTCCTTGAGTGCTTTAGCTGAAAGGGAGATCTTGCCGTCCTTGATGTCTATTATCTTCACACGGACCTTGTCGCCCACTTTAAAGAAGTGGCGAGGGTCATCTACGAGACCCCAGTCGATCTCAGAGATGTGCACGAGACCCTCAAGACCCTCCTCAAGCTTCACAAAGGCGCCAAAGTCGACCATACCGGTCACTTCGCCCTCAACAGTGTCGCCAACCTGGTAGGTAGAAGCGAGCTGACGCTTCTCTTTGTCGTCGATACCCTTCTCGCTGAAGATAAGCTTGCCCTCCTTCGGCTGTGCGCCAATGAGAGAAACGGTGAGTTTAGTGCCTACGAGCTTGCGGAGTTCGTCGAGGATCTTGTCTTTGTCGCCGTCGGTCACGCGTGGGTAGTGCTCAGACTTAAGCTGAGACGCCGGGAGGAAGCCCGGAAGACCCTGCCACTCGAGGATAAGACCGCCCTTGTTTGCCTCTTTAACCGCGAGCTCAAACTGAGTTTTGTTCTTAACCGCCTCTTCAGCCTCACCCCAGATGATAGCCTGGCGAGCTTCCTTGAGAGAAAGCTCGATGTAACCCTCTTTGTTGTCTACCGAGACAACCTTTGCCGCAACGCGGTCGCCCACGTTGGTGCGCTTGATAACCTCGCGTGCATTGAGGTACTCGCGGCCGTAGATGAGGCCAGTACCGAACGGAGGAAGGTCAATGTAGAGGCGTGCGCGGTCGAGTGCGAGCACTGAGCCTTCAACAATGTCGCCCGGGCGAGGAGGCTCAGGAGCCTTCTCGGCGTAGCCGTGCATAAGAGTAAGAGCCTGAGTCTCCTCAGACAAATCTGCTGCTTTTGTAGCTGCTTTCTTTGGTGTCATACCTATTGGTTTGTACGATAGGGGCCTGAGGTCCAGGTTTACTCCTATGCGCGTTGCTTTTATTAATAATCGAGCGCCTGCCCGTTTATTGCTGCCCACTATATCAAAAAAATACTGCTTGGCAAGCCTTATTGAGAGGGAAGAGAAGCTAAAAAAAGAAAACCCCGGCCAACGCATAGCGTTGGACGGGGTGTGGTACGTGGGGCCGGAAGAGTTAACTCTTAACCGTTATGCCCCAGGCGGATCGAAATGTGTGCATGGCTACCTCCCATAGCGGCACGAGATGTTCGGCGAACATGGTGAACCGCATTGTAGCGGCTCGGTTCTCAGCTAGCCTTGTTACGGGCCGTCCCTGGCGTAGGACATGCTGTCCTCCCTTTGGTTGGTCGTCCGCCGGATCACGATCCGGCTAGGTCATCGCGCAGTCGGGGAGTGCCCGAGAGCGAGGATCGGCCAGCTGGGTCAGCCCAGGGCCGAGGCGCCCCCGACATAGTCGGAGGTGCCGTCGATGACCGCGGCGGTGGAGCCGCCGGCGAAGGTGCCGGTCAGCGTCACCGAAGAGGTGTCGTCGATCGAGTTGCGATGAGCACGCAGGCCCATCAGATCACGGCCTGGTCGATGTCGAGGAGGGCCTGGTGGCCGCCGCTCGGATTGTCGAAGTGGCCGATGTCGCCGGTGAGGTCGCTTTTCACAAAATGGCCGCCCTGCTGGGGCGAGAAGTTGCAGCGATGCATGTTCCGTCTCCTCAAAGATCGTCAGCGTACAGGGTTTTCCTGGACGTGAGGGCAAGTATACACCCACCCCCATTTCTTGTCAAGAGTTTAAAAGTATGGTCTTTAGGCTACCTATGCCTACTTTTTAGACCCTTTTTATGCTAGAATTTGGCTATGGTTATCAGCTACATGGGTGGCGAATGCTTCAAGATTACTCAGGGAAACCTCACTCTTTCCTTCAATCCACCGTCTAAAGACTCTAGCCTCAAGGCATCAAAATTTGGCTCTGACATAGTGCTTATTTCAGCCGACCACGAAGACTTTAATGGTGTGGAAAACGCCTCTTTTGGCGACCGAGAACCCTTTGTTATCCAGGGTCCGGGCGAGTATGAGGTTAAAGAAGTTGCCGTACGAGGCTTTGGCTCAGAGACCTCCTATGGAGGAGACAAGGGTATCAACACTATATATAGCGTCTCTCTTGAGGGTATGAACCTCTGTTTCCTGGGCGCCCTTGGCACTCCCGACATCCCTCAGGCTGCAAAGCAGGAGCTCGACGATATCGATATTCTCTTTGTTCCTATTGGCGGAGATGGCGTGCTCGACCATGCACAAGCCTACAAGCTCGCGGTACAATTGGAGCCGAAGGCTGTGGTGCCTATGCACTATGGCGCTTTGGGTAACAAAGACGCACTCAAACTTTTCCTTAAAGAGGCGGGGGAAACCACACAACCTATAGAAAAACTTACTGTTAAGAAAAAAGATCTCGACGGTAAGGAGGGAGAGATCATCGTGCTTGAGTCCTAGTTCGATAGAACTCACTATAAATAATTTTGTATGAAGAAATTTATCGAACGAGTTAAGCAGCGTCCACCGCATGAGCGCCGAGAAGTGGCAATGCGGATCGCGGCTACCATAACCGGCGTTATTTTCGTGGGGTGGGTGGCAACGCTCGGTATGCGGCTCACACAGCCTCATACAAAAACTGCCGAGCAGACACGGCTTGAGTCTCAAGTTGCTTCAGTGTGGTCGGCGCTTTCTTTTAAACAGGCGCCTAACACGCTGCAGGTTGCTTCTACCACTAACCGCTAATCCACCATGGCTGACAAGAAACACAACGAGGAAGCAGCAGCGCCACAGGGTACCCCTTCGGGTATCGTGCCACGCAATATCTCGCAAGAGATGCGCGAAGCGTACCTCGACTACGCAATGTCGGTTATAACCTCGCGTGCACTCCCCGACGTGCGCGATGGGCTCAAGCCGGTGCACCGCCGCATCCTCTACGCGATGCAAAAGCTCGGCCTTACTCCGGGAAGCCGCTTCCGCAAGTCGGCAACCGTGGTGGGAGAAGTGCTCGGTAAGTACCACCCGCACGGCGACGCGTCGGTGTACGATGCTATGGTTAAAATGGCGCAAGAGTTTGCCATGCGCTACCCGCTGGTCCTCGGCCAGGGTAACTTTGGTTCCATAGACGGTGATGGTGCAGCAGCTATGCGTTACACCGAGGCAAAAATGTCGCGTGTGTCAGAAGAACTTTTGCGTGACCTCGAGAAGGAGACGGTCAACTGGCGCCCCAACTATGACGGCACCCTTAAAGAGCCAGAGGTGCTGCCGGCTGCAGTACCAAACATTTTGCTTAACGGCACGCTCGGCATTGCTGTGGGTATGGCAACGTCTATCCCGCCACACAACTTGCGCGAGCTTTCAAACGCACTGCAACATTTGATAGACAACCCAGACGCAACCGTCGAGGACCTTATGCAGCACGTGACCGGCCCCGACTTCCCAACAGGCGCTATCGCGTTTAATAAAAAAGATCTGTTACATGCGTACTCCACCGGCAAGGGTGGTGTTGTAACGCGTGGCGTTGCAGACATTGTTGAAGACAAGAAGGGTAACTTCCAGATTGTTATCACTTCCATTCCGTACCGCGTCAACAAAGCAGACCTCATCATGCGCATTGCAGACTTGGTGCGCGACAAGAAGATAGAGGGTATACGCGGTCTGCGCGATGAGTCGGCAAAAGACATCCGTGTAGTAGTGGAGCTCAAGCAGGGTGCACAGCCACAAAAAGTACTTAACTATCTCTACAAACACACCGCACTTGAGGACACCTTCCACTTCAACATGGTGGTGTTGGTAGATGGCGTGCCACAAACACTTTCACTCAAAGGCATTCTTCAGGAGTTCATCAAGCACCGCCAGGAGGTGGTAAAGCGCCGCACGCAGTTCGACCTCAACAAAGCACAGGCGCGTGAGCACATTTTGCTCGGTCTTAAGAAAGCACTCGACATCATCGACGAGATCATCAAGACCATCCGCGCATCGAAAGATGTCGCTGAGGCGCATGCCAACCTCATGAAGAAGTTTAAGTTCTCCGACATTCAGGCAACGGCAATACTTGAAATGCGCCTCCAGAAGCTCGCTAACCTCGAGCGCAAGAAGATAGAAGACGAACTCAAGGAGATCCAGAAACTCATCGAAGAACTTACTACGCTGCTTAAGTCTGAAAAGAAGATGCTCGGTGTTATCCGCGGCGAGATAGGCGAGATCGCACAGAAGTACGGCGACGATCGCCTCACCAAGGTGGTGAAGGGCGCTGCGGGCATTATTAACCCTGAAGACCTCGTGGCTGACGAAGAGCAGTGTCTCGTGCTTACTGCTGGTGGCTATGTGAAGCGCACCAACCCAGACGAGTTCCGCAAGCAGAAGCGCGGCGGCGTGGGAGTGATAGACCTCGACACTAAAGAGGAAGACTTTATAACGACGCTCATTACTACCTCAACGCACAGCGACCTCCTGTTCTTCTCTGACCTC
>CAYPJX010000017.1:0-13901 GCA_964411175.1 uncultured Candidatus Saccharibacteria bacterium
CCATCTGTAGTTCATGAGTCACTTCGGGGCGCGGTCAATCTGACCGCGCCTTTTTTCTTTTCCTATACAAATGACTTTAGTGTGGTATTATGTGGTGAGCTGTACTGTCCGGGATAGCGACCCGGCCAACCATAGAGGAGTTCTCATGAACGCCATTCTCGGATACGTCGGCGGCATCATCCTGGCCAACGCCGCAGCTGCCGCATACATCACGTGCATCTCGGTCGCGTCGACGGCGGCGCCCTCGCGCCACAACCTCATCAACCACGCGAGCGAGGACGTGCTGAAGAAGCTCGTGTCGATCGGCCGTATGCCTGACGCCGACAAGGTCAAGGCGGTCGAGGCCGACCTCGAGCTCCTGCGCAAGAATGTCGAGACCGGCTGGACCACGCTTGCGGAGCAGGCAGCGGCCATCCGCATCTCTTCGTTCGTGCTCGGTGCGCACACCAAGGAAACGCTCGATGGCCTCGGCAAGCTCATCGACGACACCGGCGACGCGCTCGCGAAGAAGTTCGACGAACTGCTCGACCCCAAGGAAAAGCAGGGCGACAAGAACGATCGCGACAAGGCTGCCTAGCCTCGCCAACCGCCGCAGGGACACCCTCCCTGCGGCTTTTTATGTACAGCACTTTACAAAACTGTACTTTTATTTTATCCAAAATTACCGTATAGTGCCCGAAGACCAATTTCGGTCTTTCAGAGGAGGTGTTTGTGAGTATAGTTCGAATTGTGAGTGTGCTGCTCGCGGTCGGAGTCAGCTTGTTACTCTCGGGCTGTATCTGGTCTGAGCGCGCCGTCTTCCCCGAGTGGGGTGAGCAGGCTGCCCTTGAGGGAACCTTTACGTGCAGTCCCCTCGACATTGCCGGCAAGCCCACCGGAAGCGAGCCGCAAGACTTCATCTTCCACGAGGTGAGCAGTGGAGAGGGCTACAAGTACTATGTCTTCGCACCGCCTTCTACGAGCGGAGGCGACAAGCCGGAGCCTATCTCCTTTACACTCCACCAGATCTACCGAGGCTTCTATGTCGGTCAGACTACGTCTCAACCGGGCGAGGCGCAGTATTTCTGGTACGGCAGCCTGAAGAAGCAGTTCTTCTATTTTGAAGACTCTTCAATGGAGCCCGATATGGAGCGGTTGGCAAAAGAGCACGACATCGTGCTCGACCAGTTCACCAAAAACTACTACACCGCTCTTCACGGCAAAGAAGAAAACATCAGAGCCTACCTCATCGAGCTCGGCCCTCTCTACAAAGGCAGCTCAATGCGCTGCGCAGACAACGAATGAGCACCGCCGCTCCCTAAAACTAGGGAGCGGCTATTTACTTTTACAACCAGCAGAGCAGTATGCTTCTGCAGGGTTTGGTGCACACGCTTCGCACATAAGAAAATGAAGGTGGCACGCATGGTTTGCACAGTTAACGTAACGCTCAGTCGCACTTTCGCATTGTCTGCACTTCCCCACAATCGTCCTTTCTCCACCAAAGTCCATGACCATGCGGTTATCAAACGTGTAGAGCGTGCCTTCGTAATCTTCTCCCGGATATTTTTCCATGTAGGTATGTATGCCGCCGTCGAGCTGGTAGACATCTGTAAAGCCTTCGTGCATAAGGTAGGCCGACATTTTTTCGCAGCGTACTCCCCCGGTGCACACCGTGAGTACTGTTTTGTCTTTAAGGTCGGCGAGCTTCTCTATAGCTTCGGGAAGATCGCGGGAGTTGTTAAGACCTGGGTCTATCGAATTTTTAAAATGGCCGGAGGCAAACTCGTAGCTGTTACGCATATCCACCACCACGAAGTCTTTACCATTTTTATACCACTGCTTAAGCTCTTCTGGCTGTAAGTGAGTTGCAGTTTGAACGCGCGGGTCTACCTCCTTAGGAAACCGTGTACCCACTATCTCATTGCGTACCTTCACAGAGAGTTTAGGGAAGCTTTTTCCCGTGCCTTCGCTAGTTTTTATTTCAATAGATGCAAACTGCGGCTCTGCTTTGAAAGCTCGCAGGAATGCCTCTGTTGCACTCACCGTACCTTCAAGCGTGCCGTTGATGCCTTCCTCGGCAACAAGTACACGCCCTAAGAGCCCGTGCGTCTGTGCGAGCTCTTTTACCCATGCCGCTACTGCGGCCGGGTCGGTAATGGTCTGGTAGCTGTAAAACAGCAGTACCTCAAATGCACGATTGCCCTCCATGCCCTTATAGTACACAATTACTCGAATGAGAAAAGAATTCCTCGCGATTGTTTCGGGAAAAGTACAAATGGTTATGTACCGCGACTTCGCACAACGCAATGCACGCACGCGAGACATCACAGGCACAGTTAAAAACCTTCCCAACAAAACAGTCGAGGTGGTTGCTCAAGGCGAAGAGACAAAACTCCTCTCATATGTAGAACGTCTTAAAAAAGGCTCATTTCTTTCTCGTGTTGAAGAAGTGAAAGTAGAGTGGCGGGAACCTTCAGAGGAGTTTCAGGGTTTTAGTATTGTCTACTAGCTATGAGCACACCCAAAACAATTCCAACCACTATTGGTTTCATTATGGACGGCAATCGCCGCTGGGCACGCGAGCTCGGCCTCACTACATACGACGGCCATGCTAAGGGCTATGCCAAAGCAAAAGAAGTTTCAAATTGGTGTCGCGAGGCAGGCATCAAACATATGGTGCTCTACGCGTTCTCAAATGAAAACTGGAATCGCTCTGAGAAAGAAGTCGCATACTTGGTGGAAATCTTTAACACCATTATCTTTAACGAGGCCGAAGATTTTAGAAAAGAGCATGGTGCTGTGCGTTTTATAGGTGACATCGAGCGCTTCGGAGAAAAGTTTCAAGAGCAGGTTACAAAACTTGAAGCAACCAACCCGAGCGACCCGTCGCTCACGGTTACTATCGCCCTCTCCTATGGCGGCAGGCAAGAAATAGTTCGTGCGGTAAATAAAATTGTAAGCGAAGGCGCTGGAGAAATAAATGAAGAGGAGTTTGCCGCCCATCTCTATACACACAATATCCCCGACCCCGACCTTATCGTGCGCACCAGTGGTGAGCAGCGGCTTTCGGGCTTTCTCCCCTGGCAGTCGACCTACAGCGAACTCATGTTTGTGCCTATGCACTGGCCTGCATTTCTGAAAAAAGATTTTGATGCCGTACTTGAGGAGTTTGCCTCGCGCGAACGCCGTCATGGAAAATAGAAACCCCGCGCTAACGTAGCGCGGGGCAGTCTGCGGGAAAGAACAGGCGGTCAGTGACCGTGAGCGTGCTCATGGTCATGAGCGTGGTCATCGCCAGCGGGGCGATCACCACCGCGACGGCGGCGACCGCCAGTCGCCCGGCTGAGGTTGGCCTCGGCCAGGCCACCCGTGAGGGCGTCGCCGAGCGTCGAGAGAACCATACCGAGGAACTCCTGCCCGACATTGCTGTGGTCGAGCCAGCCGATGGTCCAGTCGTCCTTCACGACAAACTTCTCGACGCTCGAGTTGAGCGAATCCGAGAACTGCCGGCCGACCTCGGCGCGGATGATCGAATCGAGGACGTCGATCGTGTTGATGATCGGCCCGAGCTCGAAGCCAACTTCGAGCTGGATGGCGTCGATGCGCTTCTTCTTCGCCTCGGCGAGCTCAGCTTCGCTGCCATGCGGCATGTCGATGCTGCGTTCGGCCTTGCGGTTGAACCCGGCGAACAGTTCGTCGACCTCGGCCTCGAGCTGCCACTTGTAGGCGAACAGCTTCTTGGTGAAGTCGTCAACCTTGCCGAAGGCCTTGAAATGCCGGCAGACCTTCTGGTCCGGCACGTCGACCTCGGCGAGGTTGACCGCGTTGACCGCGACCAGGATTGAAGCGAGGGCGGAGCCCTGCCACAACTTACTCTTACCCATGTAGTCCTCCTTTTTCGGACCCTTTGTCCAAAAACACTTATAACACAACTATATACAAGGAGTCAATAGCCCTCACTCTTTATACAAAAACATCCTTAAAAAAGATTTATTAGAACTTTCTGCTATCGTAGGCCCAGTGGAGTAGCGCTTGACGCTGCCGCGGGCGGCACCCGTAGTCGCCCACCCTACAGGAGTAACGTATCTGTGCTATATGTCGACGCATGGCGAGCCAGCGTTTTATTTGCCGCTCATCGTCCTCATGCCGACGGCCCCGGTAGTAGCGGCAATACCATTGAAACCAACCCCGTGGGTCGTCTTTGTGTATCCACCCCTTAGCGCGCCATATTGAGAGTGGTTGGCTTGCCTTTATTTTGAAAAAGTTAAGTTGTGGGTCCTGCGTGTATGTTCCCTTTTTTTGAAATTTTGCTTTTACAAACCAATCGTCTGGAAATTCTTTTACACAGTCGCGCATGTATACGCCGCCAAAGACACCGAGTACGAGCATCTGCTTAGGAGAGAGGTCGGGTTTAAAGCGCGGGTCAAACTGCTTACCCTCCTGCGCCACAAGCTCGTAGCGATAGTTCTTCTGCATCCGGTCGTGTACGGTAATAATTTTTTTCATGCACTATCCGTTGAGCTGCCAGAGCATGTAGGTAAGGTACGACGCAAAGCTAACCCACGCGAGGTATGGGAGCATGAGGTATGCTGCAGGGCGAGAAAGTTTCCAAAAGAGCGCTGTGGTTGTTAGAATGGCAAGCCAAAAGATAACCACCTCAAGAAACGCTGCCCCCAGGTTCTGCATCCCAAAGAACACCACCGACCACAGCACATTCAGTGCAAGTTGTACCGCAAAAGCAAGGAGTGCTATTCGTACTTCTTTTTTATTAGTTCCCTTTTTCCAAATTAAAAAAGCCGCCACGCCCATACATACAAACAACGTGGTCCACACCGGGCCAAAAACCCAGTTTGGCGGCGCGAGCTCAGGCTTTATAAGTGAAGCATACCAAGTGGGTATAGCCGGCAAGGTCGCAAGAGAGCCGAACACTCCCGCGAGCTGACACACTATTAAAGAGACCGCGAGTGGCACGATGTCTTTCCTATGCATATACACCTATTGTACCAAAATCTAGGAACGCGCGGTGCGCTGCGTACTCCACGCATAAAGCGCCGCAGTTGCCGCACTTGCCACATTGAGTGACTCTACATTCTTACTTATAGGAATGCGCAGCATTTTGCCGCACAACGCACGTGCCGAACCGGAGATACCTTCTGCCTCGTTACCTAAAACAAAAAGTGTTGCTCCTAGAAATTCTTCATCGGCAATAGATTGCGCTCCCTCACCAGCCAAACCACAAATAGCAACGCCTTTGCGCTTAAGTTCGGCAAGTGCCTGCTGTCCATTTGGTACAGAAATAAGTGGTATTGCAAACGCTGCGCCTGCGGAAGTTTTTATGATAGTGCCATTTACCTGCACGCCACCGTGCTCGGGTATAAGCACAGCAGTAGCGCCAAACGCAGCGCTCGCGCGAACGATAGTACCTACGTTGTGCGGGTCGGTAACGCCATCGAGGTATACCAACACGTCCTTCCCTGGTGTATAGCGCCCTATAAACTGTTCAAACGGCGTAACGAGTCCGTGTACGGAAATTCCAGCAATGATGCCTTGGTGTGGCGCATTGCCTTCAACTTGTGAGCTTACCTTCTTTGCGTCGATACGTTCGGTTTTGATGTTGTTGCTGCGGATAAGCGCCATAAGGTCTGGCTCGCGCATCTGTGGAGAAAGGTAGACGGTCGTAATGCTTTTTGGAGAATGCAAAAGCGCCTCGCGCACTGCATGCTTGCCGTATATAAAAATCTTTTTGTGTTTAGTTGCCATAGAGTTATGCGTGATGATATTTACTGTCTGAAAGTATTGAGTGTGCGCGGTAGAGCTGCTCCATGAGTATAAGCCGCACGAGCATGTGTGGGAAGACGAGCGATGAGAGCTTGAGTGTTAGGTTTGCACGCTTGGCAACCTCGCCACTTACACCAAATGCACCGCCTATCACAAACACAAGTCGTTTTACCCCTGTGCCTGCTGCCTTTGCAAGTATCTTTGAAAACCCCACGGTATCAATGTCTGCACCACGCTCATCAAGTAGTACCACAAAGTCCTCCTCTTTTATTTGCTTAAGTATACGTAGCGCTTCGTCTTCTTTGGTGCCTACAGAGGGAAATATCCACTCAACACTGTACTGTTTGTTGAGGCGCGTTTCATACTCACCTATGCCATCTGCCACTGTATGATCGTGTTTTTTGCCCGGGGAAATAATGAGTATTTTCACCCCTTCACTATATCGTATTTTTGACAATAAAGCAATTGTGATACGTAATATATGTTTCCGTGGTGTATACTCAACACTCTGGTTATGAGTAAACATACAAAGAAAGTCGGCATCGCGCTGAGTGGTGGTTCCACCTACGGCATCGCACACATTGGTGTGCTTGCAGCACTTGAAGAAGCACATATACACATAGACTGTGTGAGTGGCACCAGCGCTGGTGCGCTGGTGGGTGCCTGTTTAGCCTTCGGCCTCAGCGCTCGCGAGATGCGCGAACGTACCTCCGCCCTCGACTGGAAGAAGCTTTCAAAATTTACTTTTTCGCGTATGGGGCTTAAGAGCAACGAACCTATGGCTACCTTTCTTACCGACATGCTCGACGAGGTGCATATTGAAGACGCAAAGATACCGCTCGCCATTGTGGCTACTAATATTGAAAACCATCAGATGGTAACGCTCCGTAAGGGCGCACTCAACGTAGCAGTGCGCGCGAGCACGAGCATACCTGGCCTCTTTACCCCGGTTGAAATGGATGGCCAGCTTTTGGTAGACGGTGGCCTCACGGAAAACGTGCCGCTCTCGGCACTTGAGGAACTTGGCGCAGAAGTAAAAATTGCAGTAAACCTCCTCAACGCATCTGCATATTCTCGCCCAAAAAATGTTGTAGACGTGCTCAACAAGTCGGTCGATATTCTCTCCCTCCACCGCGACCAGCATTTGGCACGCCAAGCCGACATACTCATAGAGCCCGACCTCTCACCGTTTGACTCCATGAGTTTTAAAAATGCTGACCAGCTTTTTATGGCAGGTTACGCTGCGGGTAAAAATGCAGTACCACAGATACAAGCTCTTCTCAAAACAAAACCGCGGTCTGGCGTTATGCGTGCACTCATAAAATTTTTCTCGTTCATAGCTGGCACAAAGTAAACTTCTGTGTCATAATATTTCTAGTTGCAACAGGAGGCCAGCGTGGCTACATATTTCGATCGTGCAGTGCGGATCATCCCGTTTGTGCTGCTGGGGAGTATCGCCTATACCATATGTGTTCTCGCATTTGTCGACTCTAGCAGTGCTCCGCTTGCCTACTCGAGCGAGGCATACCAGTTTGCGCTGCTGTGCGTGCTTACGCCCGGGATGGCAAGTTTTGAGATGCGCGAACCAGAAGAATTCTTGGTCGGCGCGATCCTGAGTACTGTCTCCGGTATCGTCGTCTGCATAACGATATTCACGGCCGAAGGCAATTTCTGGGGGATTCTTTCCGTGGGAGTCATCTTCATGGGAATGGCGTTGCTCGCCTGGGGGCCGCTATGCTTTCTGTACTTTATGTTCTTTGTACTCGGTGACTCGCTGCGGCGACTACACCTTCGACTTGGCGGCAAAAGAAGTTAGCCAAACAAGAACCCGGCACATGTGCCGGGTTCTTCTTCTTTTTATAGATATTTGCCGATGAACGGTATTTTTACTAAGTGCGTTTTCTGGAGTACTTGCGAAAGGCTCATAGTTTGCGCCGCAGGTAAAAGGGCTATGAGCGCAAAGACTGCTGCGTAGATAATATGTTCCTCAACGATATAACCGTAGGTCACATAAGGGAAGACATTGTGTGGGAAGTAGTAGAGGAGCATCAGCAAGAGGCCTGCCCACGCGGCAGGGCGCACGAACACACCGAGCATAAGCGCTACACCTATAAGGGTTATGCCCCACGAGTTGAGCGGGTTAACCCATACCAAGTTAAACGGCTCCGCAAACCATGCATACAACGCCGGAAATGTTTTTGCATTAAGAAGGAAGCCGCTCGCCGACCACCCAGGCGTCATTAAAATTTTGAGGCCGTCGAAAAACATAAACCACCCCATAAGAAACCGGACCAGTACTGCGGCGGCGGTAACCTTTGTGTTATGCATAGGTAAAAACTTAAAAAATAATTATTTACTTTCTGACTCTGGCGAAGCATGCGCATGTGTCGCCGGAGGCTCGTGTGGAACAACGTCGCGCACCGCAGTGCCGCCTGCGGCAATTTTCTTCTCTAACAACTCAACCATTTTCTTTTCATGGCGATATCCAGACAAGATAATATTGTCGCCTATAAAGAAAGAGACGAACAAGCCCGTGGGCAGGAGGAGTGCGAGCCCAAGCAGTATGGACGGTATGCCGTGGAGCGCGGGTATGTACTCTGCAGTCTCCCAGACACCCTTCCAAAAGAGCACTATACCTATGCCGCCCAGAAAAGCATACGTGATAGGGTGTCTGCTCAAACGAGCGCGCACTTTATCCTCGAGTCTGTCAAAGAAATGAACTACTTTCCTGAATTTCATACGGTATTAATTTTATCCTACTTACACATATTTTACAGCAACACAGCCTCGCACGTGGTCGTCTACCAAGCCTGTCGCCTGCATATAGGCGTAGATAATGCTCTCGCCTACAAAGGTCATACCGCGGCGCTTGAGGTCGCGAGAGAGCGCATGCGATGCTGGGATACCAGACGGAATGTCTGTAATGGTTTTTGGGCGGTGAACAATAGGTTTCCCGCCGACAAAGCCCCATAGGTAGGTGTTAAACGAGCCAAACTCTTTTTGTATCGCAAGAAAGACACGCGCGTTTTGGCGCGCGCCAAACACTTTGAGGCGGTTGCGGATAATCCGTTCGTCTGTAAGTGCCACCTTAAGCTCAGTGTCAGTCATACTAGCTACACGCTTAGGGTTAAAGTTTTTAAATACTTTTTTGTAGCCAGCTCTACGCTGTAAAATGGTGTACCAACTGAGGCCCGCTTGCGCGCCCTCGAGTATAAGCATCTCAAAAAGTTTAGTGTCGTCGTGCACGGGCACTCCCCACTCGTGGTCGTGGTAGGCCAGGTAGTCGGGCTTGTCTAGAGGCGCCCAACCGCAGCAAATAACTTTCTTACTGCTTGTTTTTGGCATAGTTATGGGCGGCGCAAACCTCGAGCAAGTGCGGTACAAACTTTTGCTATTTTGACCGCACGGTCGGTAGAGTCTTTTGCGTTGTGTACAAAACTAGCTAAGTCGCGCTTCTCTCCTGGCGAGAGCGTAGCCCACATGGCTTTAGCTTTTGGGTTTTGCCCGAGCTCTTTGTAGAGATTCATAGGCACCAGTGCGTAGCAGCACGGGCGGCGCTTGCCGGAGGCTAAGCGTGAAGGCACACTAAGTGCACGCTTTTCTTTAGTTTCCTCTTGCTTAGCTGAGCTTATCCAGGTAACAAAGTCGCGCTGAGCAATAGGCGTAAGGCTCGCCCACTGCGCCTTCGCTTTAGCATCTTTAGCGAGCGTCTTTTGAAGTATTGCTGGCATCTTTTCCATGCGCACATAGTACCCCGAGAAATGTATTGCTCAAATAAAACGGGCGCCCTTCAAGAAAGGGCGCCCGGGCGTCATGCGGCAGGAGTGAGCTGCAGTTCCTTCGGGAGCTCTCCCGCGACATCCTGCCAATCTTGCGCAGGAAATTTGTCGGTACCTTCATACTTTTCTTCGGCACCGAAGTTTACGCTCTTGCTCGCGCCTTCGCGCGTAGCTTTGTAGAGCGTCTCTTCGCCCCGCTTCACCTCAAAGGTGTAGCGAGTGCCGTCCTTGTCGGTGCCGGGCGCCATGGTCGACCACACCACCTTGGTAGCGACGATGGTGAGGCCATCTTTCTCGAGCGTCGAGGCAGTAGTGGCATTTCTGTAGCCACTCACGTAGCTACCGTCGCGTTCGCGGGCGGCATCAACCTCGGTTTCTTGTTTGCCCTGTGCAAACAAGTGCCGAAAGAGTATGTCGAAAGATTCACTGTCCTGCACGTCTTCCTCCTTAGGTAAGAGCTGTGTGACCACGAGCTACCCTACGCTACACTCACTTAAATGTCGAGGTTCCCTACGCATTTTTATTTTATGCAATAAGAAAAGGCCCGCTCAACGAGCGGGCCCTGTTGGCGAAGCGTCTCGAGAGGCTCAGTGAAAGAGCTTCAAGACGTCTGCGCCGAGCTTCACGAGGTCTCCCCCGAGGACGTAGATGACGATCAACGCCAGGAGTATCCCGGTCCCCCAGTCCCAGACCTTTATGAACGTGGGAAAACGCGAGAAGAGCGCGCGGAAGATCCTCCCGCCGTCGAACATCGAGATAGGCACAAGGTTGAACGTACCCACCGAAAGCGACAGCATGTAGATGATGATGAGCGCCTGGATGAGGAGTGGTTGCCCATCCAGAAAAGTGTGTGGTACGCCGTCGCCCTTCACTATCCCGATAGGCCCGGACATCTTATCGAAGTTAGCAACCGGGTGGAGGATGATGTCACCTAGGATGTACACTGTGAGCGGCACGAGTGCCACAAACAGGAGCAACGTCACGGCGAGCACCCACAACGGGAGCAGGTACTCAGGAACGCCTTCCATAACGTTGAGGCGATACCCAGCGAGTACCAGCGCCACGCCGGAGACGATGCACAGAAGCAGGTTGGCGAGCGGACCTCCCAGGTAGATCTGGATCTGACGCCAGGTGCTGAGCTGTTCAACCTTCTTCGACGGTATGTAGACGTACCCGCCGAACGGTATGAGCCGCAGTGCGTAGCGTGTCTCGCCGAATTCCCGAGCATAGATGACCGGCCCCAGGCCCACCGAGAACTCGGGCACCGGCACGCCAAAGCGCTTCGCGAAGAGTAGATGCCCGGCCTCATGCACACCGATGATGAGCATGATGCACAGCAGGTTGAGGAATATCATATACATCGCTTTTCCTTTCCAAGCGTGCAAGAGAACGTAAAAAAAAGACCACGTATCCGGAACAAAAATACAATGCCTAAGACTTACTGTCTAGAGCCGCAGAGGTAGCACTACTCGCAAAAAAGCCTGATTTTATGTATCCTGGGGTCTATTGGGAGATCGTCTAACGGTAGGACAGCGGCCTTTGAAGCCGTGAATCTAGGTTCGATCCCTAGTCTCCCAGCAAAGTTAAGTCCTACGCAAATTTTGCTGGGAGAAGCAGATACTGGAGGTATCTGCGGCCAGGAGTCGAACGCCGGAGCAGGACCCGCGCGAGTACGCGTGGGAGCGAGACGGTGCCTAGACCTAGAGTACTCGACGGAGTACTCTAGAGTCGAAGGAGATAAGGCGTCTTCGCCGGTCCTAGTCTCCCAGCCAGTTTGAGATAGGTTCGAACTCTGAGAAGGATCAATTTTATCCTTGACTACCACTCTGTGACTTTTCTATGTCTAGTCTAAATACTAATGAAAAGCAGATTCTTGAGAAGCTATTTCAAATGAATGGATATGTTTTGAATTTTACAAACAGATCATTCGCTGACTTTTTTAGAGATGATTTGGGTATAGACATATATGATCAAAAGTATAGTTACAATGGTGAGTCAAAAGCCAATAGAATGAGGGCTTTTTGGCATAGTACTCCTGACTCTCTTACAGGAAAGTCTATTCAAAAGTTAATTGAGTATATAGATAACCAAATATTATTAGGTCAACTTAGACGGGAAGACTTCTCTTCTGATTTGATTGCACGATCACGAGAAATATCTCGAAGATTACTTGGTGCTGTTCCCAAAAAAGAGGAAGAGAAAGAAGACGAATTTATTAATCGAGAATTTAAAGATTTATCTATCGATAAGCTCGGTTTAGATGGTGCAACTTCTTCTGTCTTGAAACAAAGAATAGAAGAGATAAGAAAGTGCCTAAACGCAAAAGCTCCTTTGGCTACTATTTTTCTTTGTGGTAGCACCCTTGAGGGAATTTTGCTCGGCGTGGCAACAAAAGATCCTATGTTATTTAGTCAGTCGGTTGCAAGCCCAAAGGACAAAGATGGGAAGATTAAGCAACTCCACGACTGGACGTTAAATGATCTTATTAATGTGGCTCGTAGTTTGAATCTGGTTGGTGAAGACGTGAAGAAATTTAGTCACGCATTGCGTGACTTTAGAAATTATATACATCCTTATGCTCAAATGAGTTCTGGTTTTGATCCAGACAATCATACTGCAAAAATTTGTTGGAATGTATTACAGGCTGCTATCATTCAATTGTCGAGATAGATACTCCAGTAGGTGCTGAAATAATAAACTAAAAATACTAAGGGGAACTCATGCAGCTTAGCGAAGCTAAACCTGAAGAGTATAAAATAAATATATGGATCAACTAGAACAACTTAAAAAAGACGTCGAAGCTATTAAAGCGAGAAATTTGCGTGTTGAAGCTGACAAGGCTTGGGAAACGAGCACGTTTCGAAAGGTCCTTATTCTAATTACTACCTACATACTGGCTTCTGCCACCATGTATATGATTGGCGTGCCAAATTTTTATATCAGCTCCCTCATCCCAACACTGGGCTTCTTCCTTTCAACATTGACCTTTCCAACGGTTAAAAGTTGGTGGACACAAAAGTTTACTGCACGCTCCGAGGAACATAAAAATTGATTATAGGGAATATCAGAAAAGCCCCATGGGGCTTGAATAAAAATGAGGACAAACGAAAAAATGTGCGAGAGTTGTTTGATGCCATTCAGCAAAGACCCGCTCGGCGACAAGCGCGAGTCGAAGCAGTATTGCAGCTACTGCTTTAAGGACGGTAAGCTCTGCTACGAAGGCACCGACCTCAAAGAGTTTAAAAAGGCGATGGTTGAAGCTATTGTTGCCCGCGGCGAGAGCAGGCTCAAGGCTCACCTCTTTGCCTTTATGGCAGGCTTTGCCCCGAGGTGGCAGCCAGCAAAATAAGTACCGGCGTCAATTTAAATATATGCAAACACATGTGGTACTTCTGCGGGGTGTGAATGTTGGAGGTAAAAATAAAGTACCCATGTTGGCGTTAAAAAAATGTCTAGAAGGGCTTGGGTACTCTAATGTAGTAACGTACATCGCAAGCGGTAACGTGCTTTTAAAATCGCCAAAAAAACCGAGCAGGATTCAAACCGAGATAGAGAAAGCACTCCCAAAGATGTTTAAGCTCGACAATGATCTTGTGAAGGTGCTTGTGTTAACCAAGGCAGAACTTAAGACAGTGGTAAAGCTAAAACCCAAAGGCTTTGGTGAAAGCCCTAAAAAATATCACAGTGATGCAATATTTTTGATTGACTTTAAAGTTGCTCAGGCCGTGTCTGTTTTTAAACCAAAGGAGGGCGTCGACACTATCTGGCCAGGCAAAGGAGTTATTTACTCGCAGCGCCTAAGCTCACAGCGTACTAAAAGTAGACTCAATAGGATCATGATAACGCCTGCGTACAAACATATGACAATTCGTAATTGGAATACAGTAACCAAGCTACTAGCGCTGGCAGAAAAATAGATACAAACATTTAAGATAGCACTCATCAACAACCGCTGGCACCTCAAGGGCGACGGCCCAAGCGTTTAGTAAAAAGTGTGTGTCTACCCCCGCTAAGGTACAATAGGGCCATGATCCCAAAAAACACCATTTGTTTGTGGTTTGATAAAGACGCGCTCGCCGCAGCAGAGTTTTATGCAGCTACCTTCCCCGACAGCAGCGTAGGCAAGGTGTTTATAGCACCCTCGGGCCACCCGGGTGGCAACGCAGGCGAGCCTCTCACGGTTGAGTTTACCGTGTGCGGTATCCCCTGCATGGGGCTCAACGGCGGCTCCTTCTTCACACAAAGCGAAGCATTTTCATTTCAAATTGCTACCGACTCTCAAGAAGAGACAGACAAATATTGGAACGCGATTGTCGGCAACGGCGGCAAAGAAAGCGAGTGTGGTTGGTGCAAAGACAAATGGGG